>CAZXSG010000736.1:0-3227 GCA_964643185.1 uncultured Holophagales bacterium | reverse complement strand
GCCGGCTCACTTCACTCACTCACAGTGAAGCGCGTAGGCTGAATCGTGACGCGGGCATCGGGGTTGTAGAAGTCGGTGAGCGTGGACGGCGCCGTGAGAGCACGAATGGGATATCGCGGACGGAAGCGGAACGAGAATCGGGATTCCGGGCGTTCGCTCCACGACGGCCAGACGTAGAACACGACGCGATCGGGCTGTACCTCGTACTGGTGGACCCCGTCGCTGAAGTCACGAGTGAGCTCCGAGAGCCGTGCGCGGTCCACGTCGGCGCCCGGAGGCAGACCCACTTCGACGAGCAGCATGCCGCGCCCGCGATCGCTCGTCCGCTTTGCCGACACGGTCGCCGTGATGGCGTCTCCCACGGCCGCCTCCGTCTTGTCGAACGTGACGCGGAGCGCGAGGTCGTCCGAGGGCGTGCCGCCCTTCCACGGCGCGCGATAGCGGAGCGCGAGGTGAACCGCCGCGCCGCCGCTGCCCGCCGACGTGAGCTGAATTTCGTTCGGGCCCGCCCGCAGGACCTTCGAGAGGTCGAGAGAAATCGGATCCTGAGCTCGTTCAGCGGACGTCACCGGCAGATCGTCGAGCGGCATTCCGTTGACGACAATGCGCATCGCTCCGAAACCCTCCGAGGGAAAGCCCGCGAGGAGGGCCTCCAGAACGCGAATGGTGGCGTGCCCCGAGAACCACAGACCCGTGGCTTCCCGTCGCTTCAGCAGGAAGAGCAACGCGGAATCGGCGAGCTCGCGGTCGCGACCCGTTCGAAGCATCGCCTGCGCGGCGAGAGCCGTCACCTCGATCGCCCCGGCACGGCCCCACGTGTGGAAGGGGCTCGAGCCGTGCGGCCAGGAGGTCTCCCCGCGCTCCGTTCGCGCGAGCGCACGGAGACGTCCGCGAGCTCCATCGGCGCGCGCCGGCTCGCCCGCTTCCTCGGCCGCGAGCGCGAACGCGGAGAGGAAGTAGGCCTCCCCGATCCCTTTCTCGCGCGCGCTGCGGGATTCGGATTCGAGATGGACGAGCGCCGACCTCAGCGCCGCGGCGGCCCCCGGCATCTCGACCGTCTGCTTCGCGAGCGCCCGAGCCGCGAGCGCCGTCACCGCGAGGTCGCCGTGGCCGAACGAACCGTCGGCCCTCTGGGACCGCACGAGCCAGGCGATGTTCGCCCGGAGGAGCGCGTCCTCGACCCTCACGATCTGGGCCGCCTCGGCGAGGAACGAGAGGGCGTAGGCCGTGAGCGCGACGTCCGGCCCGCCGCCTTCGAAGTACCGGATACCACCCGACGGCGACGAGAAGGCCGTGAGCTTCTCGACGCCCGTGCGCACGTGGCCGCGGGCGGCGACTTCGAGATCGGGCTTCGACCGTCCGGCGATCCGGAGGCTCTTCAGCGCGAGGAGGCTCGCGTTCGCCAGCGAGATCGTCTGCTCGGCACAGCCGTGCGGGTGCTCGACCATGGCCTCGATGCCGGAGGCGACCTGCGCGAGGACGTTCGGGTACACCGTGAGCGTGCCCTTCGCGCTGCCGGGGAGCGCGTCCGCGGGCACGTCGACGAGCAGGCGGAGGCTTTCCCGAAGGAGGCCGCCTTCGGCGACGTGCTTCTCCTCCGCATCCTCGTGAACCGTGACCGGCTTCGTGATCGCATCCGACGGCTGCGCCTTTCGTGGCTCGCCGAGACCGAGCGCCGTCACCCGCTGCTGGCCGGGCGCGATGGCCCGCTCGGCGCGAAAGCGAAAGACTTCGACCTTCGAATCGCCGGGGGCGACCGTGAGCTCCTGGCGAGACCCGCCGAGGATGCGGAACCAGCTATCGGGTTCCATGCTGAGCGCGACGCGCTGCTCGCGCTTCTGGTAGTTCCGCACTACCACGGGGAGCCCGATCTCGTCGCCCACGGTGAGGATCCGAGGCGGGTCGTGGTCCACGAAGGACTGTTGAAAGGCGGTGAAGTCCGTGCGCGTGAAGCCGACCGAGCCGTCAGCCGTCGAGGCCACGGCGAAGAGCGACCAGGTGGTGATGTTGTCCGCGAGATCGAAGGTCAGCTTCAGCCGGCCGTCCGCGTTCGTCTCGAGCTCCGGCTTCCACAGAAGGGTCTCGGGAAAGAACGTCCGCACCCGCGGCGTGCCCATCGGTCCACGGGGAGCCGAAGGCGGAACGGCTTTCGCGCCCGGCCTGTCCCTTGCCGCTCCCGTCGAGGTGGTGGCCGTCTGAGCGAGAGGTGCCTCCGCCGTGACGGTCACTCCCTCGACCACGATCGCGAGTCGGAGGGCCACCTCGACGACGGTCTCCGATCCGCTCGTGACGCGGACACTTTGACGTTCGACCGTGAGAAAGCCCGACAGGCTGAACACGAGGGTGTACGAGCCGTCGGCGAGGTTCCGGAACGCGTACGAACCATTCGCCTTCGTCACGGCCTTCTCGCTCGTGCCCGTTGCCTCGTTGCGGCAGGTCACGTCGACCCCGGGCAGCGCCTGACCCGCATCGTCGGTGACGGCTCCGCGAATGGAGACCGGGAGAGACGGCGCAGCCGGCAGCTCCGGCGGCCTCGCGGGCCCCGGCTCGAACGGCCGGACGATCTCGCGGCTCTGTCCCGGGATTCGCAGGTCCTTCACGACGAAGTCGTCTCCCGTGCCGAGGACTCCGTCCAGTCCCGACGAGCGGAGCCGTATGACCCTGACGTCGTGCGTGATCCATCGCGAGAATCGCCGTCCGCTCTCCTCGAACGTGGAAATCTGGATCGACTCCGGCTCCATCCAGAACTCTGTTGACCAAGGCCTCCCGAGAGAATCGGTACAGAGCGGACCTTCACCCAGATGCGCAAGGGCGTCGGTGAGCTCTCGGTCGTTGCCGGGCGGAAGGCCCCGCAGCCGCGAAAAGGTCTCGACCGCGGCCGTTACGCGCTCCACGAGCTCTGTGTTGAGGTCGATGCGCGCATCGGCGAGTGTCAGACAGTCCTCCGACAGAAGGCGCGCCGCGAGACCGTCCCTCGTGGGCACCATCGCGAGACTCACGCGCCCGCCCAGACGATCCCTGAGGGCGTCCAGGTCGACGCCGGCCTTTTGGCCCACCAGCAACATCTCGATCAGCGCCCGCTGGTGCACACCGACCAGCAAATTGTTGATCAGCTTGGCGACCGCGCCGCTACCGGTGGCGCCCATGTAGACGACGGTCTTGCCCATGGCATCCAGCACCGGCCGCGCCTGCTCGAACAGTGCCCGTTCGCCGCCGACCATGATGCC
>CAZXSG010000735.1:0-3228 GCA_964643185.1 uncultured Holophagales bacterium | reverse complement strand
AACGCCGGCGTCGTGATCTTCAAGAGCCGCTGGGATGCCGGTTCCCTCGAGTTCAAGGAGGGCACCGTGTACTGGCGCGATGCAGACGAGGAGCAGAAGAACCTCCTCATTCCCGCCAAGGCCATCCAGGAGCAGTCGCTCACGTGTCTCAAGAAGTCGGGCGGCAACGAGTGCTTCGAGTGGGTCATCAAGACCGCGAACGACGAGTACCGGTTCCGCGACATCGCCTGGGAGCGCGACATGGACGGCAAGAAGGTCATGGAGCTCTACGACTTCTTCAAGGCCAGCTTCCCGAGCCTCATCTCGTCGCCCCAGGTTCCGGTCGACAAGAAGTAGGACCGAGAAGCGCGCCGGAGGCGTTTCCCGGCCCGGAGGGCTGAACAGCACGCCCCGCCTGCCGGCGGGGCGTTTTCACTTCGGACGGCTCGGGGAAACGGGAACCGCCTCGAGCCAGTCGAACGCGGCCGCGAGCGTGCGCGTGTCGGTCCCGCCGGGAATGCGGTCCTTCGGGGCCTCCGCGTACGCGAACTCGAGACGCAGCTCGTTCGTTCCGCGTCGCCACGCCGCGCCCGGGGTCAGGACCGCGTGGACCCGCATGCCGTCCTCGAGCGTCACCGAGCCCGTCTTCGCATCGTTCACGAAGAGCGTCAGCGTCTGCGGCGGCGCCTCGGGAAAGCGCATCGGCATGGCCCGGAAGCGCACGAGGAGGTCGCGTCCTTCGGGATCCACGTCGAGCGTGAGCCGGGCTGTCCTGGACTGCGCCCACACGAACGTGTCCCCCTCGTTCGTTCCCTCCCACGAGGAGAAGCCCCACACGAGGCGGCCCGTCGAGGACTCCTCGTCGAAGTTCAGGAAGCGCGTCTCCCGGAGCGGCTGCCGGCACGCGGCCAGAACGAGCAGAGGGAGCAGGACGAGCCCGGCAGAGCCTGCGCGTTTCAGCGCTTCACCTCGAGGCCCGTGGCCACGAAGGCGAGTTCCGCGCCCTCACCGCGCAGCCGTCCCTCCGCGGCGAGACGGGCCCCGTTCAGATCCTTCGGCACCTCGAACCCTTCGCCGCGGAGAGGCAGCGACGCCGCGCCGGACGAAAGGCGCAGCGAGGCCCCGCCACCCTGACCCGTCGCCTCGATGCGGAGGACCCGATCCTTGAACTTCGCGGGGTTCGCGACGACCTCGGAGAGCGGCGCCGGCGTGAGACCCAGCAGCGGGCGCCCGTAGAGCTCCACGGACGCGGAGGTTGCGAGCGCGACGGTCGCTCCGAAGAGCAAGGGAAGAAAAGCGCCTCGCATCACGGGAGAAGGATCGCACCTCTCGCGCCGGTGTACGCATACGTCGACGTGCCGCCGCAATTTTCCGACGCGGCCGGGGTGTGCGTGATCGTTCCGTACACCGTGCCGTCGAGGCCGAAGAACACGGTCCCGCTCCAGGTCGCGCCGCCCTCGGTGCCCTGGAACGCGTAGCTCCCGTCGGCGCGGGACGTGAACGTCGTGTTGGCCGAGGCCGCCTGGAAGAAGTAGAGCTTGGGCTGGCTCCCGGCCGCCGGGCAGCGGACGACGATTCCCGCGGAGAGGTAGTCGGGCTTGCCGGCGAAGACGTCGAGCCGGCCCGAGAACCCGAACTCGCCGTCCTGGATGATCAGGCCGTAGGCCCCGTAGTTGGCCTTCCAGGACTTCGTCGGGGGTGCGTAGTTGAGCGACGAGATCGCGTTGTCGATGATCGAGAGGCCCGTGAACACGGGGCCGCCGCTCTTCACAGTGATCTGCAGGAGGAGGTTCGTGTCTTCCGCCGTCGCGCCGAACGCGCTGCCCACGTTTGCGAGCTGGGCCGCCGAGTACTTCCCGAGCGTGTAGTCCTTCTCGCCCAGGGTGGTGCCGTCGCCCTTCAGGAGCTTCACGTTCACGACCGAGTTCTGGGGCTCTGGGTTTCCCGCGGCGTTCCGGGGGGCGTAGCCGTTCAGGAGGAGCAGGTTGGAGCGGAACCCCGCGGAGAGAGTCGGGGCCGCCGACGTGTACGAGATCGTCGCGACATCACCCGGCACGACGCCCTCGTCTGCGGTCTGGGAGGGGATCGAGAAGCCGTAGGTGCCCGGCGCGCCCGTGGCGCTCCGGCCGTTCGCCACGAACGTGCGCGAGAGCACGGAGACGGGCAGCGGCGTCTGCGGCTGGGTGGTCGTGACCGAGTCGACCCTCAGGCCGCCGGCGCCAATGCCGTGTGGCGCGAGGGTCGTGAAGCGCGAAAGGACGTCTTCCACGGCCGCGGTCTGGCCCGCGGGCACGGTGACCACGAACGACTGGGGCGAGGAGTTGTCGCCGAGCGCCTGGCCGGACCCGTCGATGGGAGACTGCGCGAAGTACGACACCGTGACCTGCGCGGCGACGCCGTTGGGGTTGTGGATGCGCAGCGAGCTGACGAACTGCTCGCCGCCCGCCCCGGTGGCCTTGGCGGTCGCGGGGATCCACTGGGCCGGCGCCGGATTCACCGCGGCTTGGAGTCCGTGGCTCGCGAGGAGGAGTCCGACGAGTGCGAGGAGACCGGGGATCGAGGCTTTGACCTTCATTTCGGCCCTTTCTACGTTGGTCCCCCCGAGGAGACGGAGTCCGGCAGCATCGGGTGACACGATAGCTGACGCACGAACGGCAGAAACGGTTGACGAAGGAATCCGGCGGACGGTCTGAAACGTTGTTGAGTTGATGGAAAAGCGCAGCGTCGGCCGACCCAAGGACGGAAACCCCGGGGAAACCCGCAAAGACATCCTGCGCGCCGCGGAGGAGAGCTTCGCCCAGGCGGGCTTCTCCGGAGCCTCGACGCGCCAGGTGGCCTCCCGGGCCGGGGTGAACGTCGCGACCCTTCACTACCACTTTGGCAGCAAGCGAGGTCTCTACCAGGCCGTGCTCTCGAGGGCAATGGCTCCGGAGCTGCCTCCCGCGGCCTCGGGCACGCCCGCCGCGCGCCTCACGCGGCCCGTCGAGTCGCTGTGGGACCTCTCGTCGAACCAGCCGGGGCTGCCCCGCCTCGCGCTCCACGACATGCTGAACGCCCCGCCCGCCGAGGGCGAGGAGCCTGTCGTGGACGAGCGGGTGCTGAAGCTCCAGCAGCTCCTCGAGAGCCTCAACGGCTCCCTCCGGCCCGCGCTGCCGCCTCCCGCGGCCGCCCGCACGATCGTCTCGCTCCTCGACGCGGCGGCCGTGAGCGCGGCGTCCTTCGGCGCCGCGGGGGTAAGCGCGGCGTCCT
>CAZXSG010000734.1:0-3228 GCA_964643185.1 uncultured Holophagales bacterium | reverse complement strand
CCTCGCAGGGTCCGCTCGAGATCCGGAAGGCCCAGGCCGGAGAGGGGATCGAGTAGTCCGCGTCAGTAGTGGAAGAGCTCGATGTGGATGTTGCTGTTGGCATCGCACGTGAAGCTCTGGACGTTCAGGGTTCCGTCCGAGTACACGAAGCTCGAGACGTGGGCGCACGTGACCGTACCCCGGAGGTCGTAGACCTGGATGGTGTTGTTGTTCCCCGAGAAGCTCCAGGGGATGTCCATCCCGCTCGCGGCCGCGTGGACGCTCAGCGCCCCCGAGCTTCCGTACTGTTTGTAGTCCAGGCTGAACGTGACGATCCGGTCGAGGCTCGGCGAGAGCGTGATCGTCGCGTCCCAGGTCTGTGAGGTGCCGGTGCTTCTGTGGCACGTGAACGTCGTGCCCGACCAGGACATCGTCGAGCCCGTTCCTCCGCAGCCCGCCGTCGCGTCGAGATAGCTGAGCCCCGGCGGCGGAGCGGGCCGGACCTTCAGGCTCGCTCCCTCGAACGAGGCCGTGGTCGTCACTGTGGCCACCACGCTCTTCGAGGGGTCGGCGCTGCTCGTGGCCACGACGTGGTACGTCCCCAGCGTGTGCGGGGCGCGGTACTCGGCGGTCCAACCGTTCCCGCCGGAGGAGACGGATCCTCCCGCGGTTCCTTCCTGGACGGTCCATTCGAGATCAGCGAACGTGCCGGGCGGATTGCCCGTCACGGTGCCGGTGAACGCCTGGGACGTCTCGATCGGGATCGTCGCCGAGAGCGGCGAGATGGTCACCACCGTGCCCGTCGAGGCCGAGACCGTCACGGTCGCCGTGCCGCTCTTCGACGGGTCGGCGTTGCTCGTGGCCTTCACGTGGTACGTCCCGCTCTGGGCCGGGGCCGTGTAGAGCCCGCCCGGGCTCACCGTGCCGCCCGCGGCGCCCTCCGTGACGCTCCAGGTCACGGCCGTCTGCGTCGTCCCGGTGACTGTGGCCGTGAATTGCTGGGTTCCCCCGCCGGAGAGCGTGGCCGTCGCGGGTGAGACGGTCACCGTGACCCCCAGCGAAACGGGCGCGCTCAGCTCCGAGTCGTCCTTCATCTGGGCCAGAAGGAGGATGACCTCCCCCGAAGCGGCCGTCAGCGTGGCGGTGTCGAACGTGGCGGCGAGGCTGCCCGAGTCCGCCGCGGTGAAGCTCCTCGCCGGCGTGACGACGCGGGTCGAGCCGCGGACGCGGGCCGAGGCCACACCCAGAACGCGCTGTCCCGGTTTGGTGTCGCCCGGCCATTTCAGCGTCGCGGCGACGGTCGTCGTCGCGCCGCTGGTCTCTGTTCTGTCGACCGTGAGCGCCGGACAGTCGCACTTCTTCGTGGGGTCGGTCTTGAGCTTCAGCATGTCGAACGTCCAGAGCGCGGCCTGGTCCCCCTTGTCCTTCGCGGCGAGGCCGCTCGTGCCGGGCGCTCCGTAGTACTCCTCGTGGTCGGTGTCCCCGAGGGTGTACGTGCTCGCCATGGGGATGACCCCGAAACCGACCAGGCTCTCGACGGGAACCGCGCCGTCGCTCTTCTTCACCGCGGGATCCCCGATGTAGCCGCTCAGCTTCGCCGGGTTGTTGTAGACCCAGTGGCTGATCCCGTTGCCCTGCGCGATGGCGGCCGAGGTCGCGAACGCGGCGAGTGACCCGCAGTTCGTGAGATCAATGGGCGCGAGCTTGCCAGTGAGGCCGTAGAGCGCGACGTACTTGTCCGAAAGGGCGTACTTGTCGGTGCGGTTGAAGTCGGCGAGCCGGGAGTTGTAGAGATCGGGATTCCGGGCCGGATCCCAGCGGATGTCGTCTCCCACCTGCCACACGGCCCGTCTCCAGCCGATGCCCTCGAGGTCGAGCGCCCGCGAGTTGTCCCAGCGCAGGTCCCGCTCTCCCGGCGTGTCGACGGCCGTGAACTCGTGGAGGACGCCCTTGTAGAGCGAGAACTGGTTGAACGTCTCGAGCGGCAGCCAGTTCCCCGTGGTGCACATGCCCGGGACGTCGAGGTTGTAGCCGGAGGTGAGGAGGTACCTCAGCGTGACGACCGGGCTGCCGCGATGCGGGGAGCCCCACGTGACGAGCCTTTCGAGGTTGGGCGAGACCGTCCCCGGCAAACCGTTGATGGCGGCTCGCGCGACGAGCCCGCCCATCGAGTGGGCCACGATGAACAGGTTGTACTTCTTCGTGAGCTTCCCGAGCCGTGGATCCTCCGCGATCAGGCGCGTGAGGGTCTTGCCCAGGCCCTCGCCGGGCCCGTCGAAGACCGGTCGATACGAAGGGTAGACGTACTCGTAGAACGCCGTGCAATCGAGGTAGTCGGCGTCGTAGTACAGGAAACTGTCATAGAGGAGCGTCCAGACGTCGCGCTTGTACTGCATGAGCCACGGGTCGTCCGTTTCGGCCGCCTCGAAGCCGTAGCGCTCCGCCTCGTTGTGCCCGTGAACGAGGACGATGACGTTCTGGATGGGCTTCCTCAGGATCTCGTCCTGCTCGGGCTGCGGGAGCGTTGCGAGAGGCCGGCGCTTCGGTGCGGCGCCCGTCGGCACCATCCTCACGAGCTGGGGCTCCAGGGCCCAGTTGAGCTGTCCCTGGTACGTACTGAGTGTGTAGATACTCCGGATGGTCTTGACGACTGCGAGCGCTGCCCGGCTCGAGGAAGCGGGGGCGAGCTTCGCCGCTCCCCGCATGTGGATGTCGCGCACCACGTAGCCGCCGGACGCGTCCATCGATACGGGAAGGAACGTCACCGTGTCGTTCCGGAGCTGCCCACCCTGGGCGACGGGACCTACGCGGGCCGCGTTGAGCGCGACGAGGCTCCCGGCGTCCCCGGCGGGAAGCGTGATCGTGGGGACGAAGTCGAGCGCGGCGGCCTCGCCGGTGAAGGTGACCGTCCGCATGGCACCGCTCGGCTCCTGTCCGGCGGCCCGAACCACGTCGAGCGTATTCGTCTCGCGGCTCACCGTCACAGAAAGGGAGCTGGGCAGCGGCGGGATCTCGACCTTCGTGCCGTCGCCGAGGGAGACCGTGGTCTTGACGTTCGGGACCGTCGTGACACCCACGGTCTCCGGGGTCGTGGTGCCGGGCACCGTCGGCTTCGGTGCGTATTCGGGATCGGGCAACCGCGTCGACACGAGGACGTAGGCCGTTCCGCTCTTCGAGCCGTCGGCCAGGCCCGTGGCGACGGAGTGGTAGAGACCGGTCGCCGGAGGAGCGGTGGAGCCGGCCTGAGGG
>CAZXSG010000733.1:707-3229 GCA_964643185.1 uncultured Holophagales bacterium | reverse complement strand
CTTGGGAATGGGCTGCGTGGGGCGATCCCAGCGCGCGGTGGCCCACCTCGAGCTGCCCTATGAGGCCGCGCCTTGATCGCCCTCAGGTCCGACGCCGCCAAGGTGCTCCCCGGCTGGACGCTCTTCGGCCTCTCGACGGGTGTGAGCGTGTCGCTCATGGCCTTCACGTTCGACCGGCCGCAGGACCTGTGGGTCTTCGGAACCCCGATCGTGGGAGCCTGGGTGTGGGCCGCGATGACACCGCTCGTGGCGCGGCTCGTGAGGCGACATCCTCTCCGCGGGGAACGCCGGGGCCTGGCCGCCTTCGTTTTCGTCGCCGCGTCCCCGTTGCTCGTGATCGCGCACGAGGCTCTCTTCCAGCCGCTCATGGTCATCCTGAAGCTCGGCAGCTTCGACCCGATCCAGCTCTGGTGCAGCACGCGCGACAACCTGCGGGAGAACTTCCTGAGCCTCCTCACCGTGGGCTGGGGGCTCCTCGCCGTGCTCCATGCGGTGCGGTTCTCCCGGGAGGAAGCCGCTCTCGCGCTCGAGGCCGCGCGGCTCGAGGCCGAGGTCACGGAGGCCACGCTCGCCGCCGCCCGCGCCGAGGTCGACCCCGCGTTCCTGCTCGGCACGCTGGATGCGCTGGGGCCCCTCATCCTCCGCGACGGCCGCACGGCCGAGGAGGTCGTCGTGCGGCTCGGCGACCTGCTGCGCCGCTCCTATCAGCCCGAAGGCACGGGCGGGGGGACACGCGAGGAGATCGCTCTCTCGATCGACCGCCTCCTCACGCCGAAGGACCGTCCGGCAGACTCTTGAACCGGGCCAGCTCCGAGCGGTAGTTGGCGCTCAGCGTGAGCATCCGCCCGTCCTTCAGGATCACGCGGTACTCGCCGTTGAACCAGGGCTCGAGCTCCTTCACGCGCTCGAGGTTCACGATGGTCGAGCGGTGGATGCGCAGGAACCGTCCCGGGTCGAGCGCCTCCTCCATCGCCTTCATCGTGGTGCGGAAGGGATAGCTGTCCGCACCCGCGTGAAGGACGACGCTGTTCTTCGCGGCCTCCACGAAGTCCACGTCGCGGAGCTTGAGAAACCGGCTCCGATCCCCGGCGCGCACGAGGAGCCACTCGGGGCGCCGTCCGTCCTGCCGGAGGTGCGTCACGAGCCTCTGTGCGCCTGCCGCGCTCTGCGCCAGCTGGGCTTTCACCTTGGCGAGCGTGCCGGCGAAGCGGTCGCGCGAGAACGGCTTCATGAGGTAGTCGATGGCGTTGACCTCGAACGCGCGGACGGCGTAGCGGTCGAACGCGGTGATGAAGACGATGGCCGGCAGCTTGCGGCCCGCGAGCATCTCGAGGACGCCGAAGCCGTCGAGGCCCGGCATCTGCACATCGAGCAGCACGAGGTCCGGCTCGTGCTCCTCGATGGCGCTCACGGCCGCGAAGCCGTCCTCGGCCTCGCCCACGATCTCGACGTCCGGGTCCCCTTCCAGCTGGCGCCTCACCCACGTCCGCGCCGGCGGCTCGTCGTCGACGATGAGGGCACGGAGGGCGCGGTCGGCGCGCGTCGCCATGCCCGAGTTTGCGGCAGGTTTCCCGCGGTTGCCACGCGGGACGCCTTTAAACTCCGGGCGTGCAGAAGATGGATCTCTCCTCGCTGAAGCATGCCTTCAGCCCCAACCGCGTCCTCTCGAGCGGCGCGATGCAGATCCTCATCGCGGTCGAGGCCGGCATCTTCCTTCTCATCTGGATCGGCTCCCCGTTCGCCGTCCTGCCCAAGCCCCTCGAGGTCGTTTCGGCGCTCAAGCGGCTCTGGTTCGAGGAGGGTCTCGGCCGGGAGCTCTTCACGAGCGTGGGCATGAACGTCCAGGCTCTCGCGATCACGGCAGCGTTGTCGCTCGCGCTCTCGTACCTCACGGTACTGCCGGCCTTCCGGCCCATCGCACAGGCGGTTTCCAAGGGGCGCTTCCTCGGCCTCATCGGGCTCACGCTCGTCTTCACGCTCATGGTGGGCGGCGGACGGCCGCTCAAGATCGCGCTCCTCGTGTTCGGTATGACCGTCTTCTTCGTGACCTCCATGGCCTCGGTCGTCGCGGAGATCCCGCGCGAGAAATTCGACCACGCCCGCACGCTCCGCATGAGCGAGGGCCAGGCGGTGTGGGAGGTCGTGATCCTGGGAACCTTGGACCAGGCGTTCGAGGTGTTCCGTCAGAACGCCGCCATCGGTTGGATGATGCTCACGATGGTCGAGGGCATCTCGCGCTCGGAGGGCGGCATCGGCGCGATGCTCCTCAACCAGAACAAGCACTTCAAGCTCCCCGAGGTGTTCGCGATCCAGCTCCTCATCCTCTTCATCGGGCTCGTGCAGGACATCGTCATCGGGCAGCTCAAGAAGGCCGCGTGCCCGTACGCGTCTCTTTCGCTGGAGCGGCGATGAGCGCGGTCTACACGGTGGGGGCGACGCTCCTCAAGGTCACGTGCGTCCACCTCGCGCTGGGTGGCCGACCGATCCTCCGGGACGTGAACCTCGAGACCAAGGACAGCCCC
>CAZXSG010000733.1:0-697 GCA_964643185.1 uncultured Holophagales bacterium | reverse complement strand
CGTCCGCTCCTGATACGATTCGACGCCAATGGAGGAGCGGAACCTCGAGATCAAAGACAGCCAGCGCGCTGGCGCCACCACGGGGCAGGTGTTGGGCCTCCTGGGCCCCTCGGGCATGGGCAAGACCCAGCTCTTCCGCATCATCGCGGGGCTCAACCCGCCCGGCTCGGGAACCGTGCTCGTGGGCGAGGCGCAGAAGCCCGTGGAGCGTGGACGCGTGGGCGTCGTGGCGCAGCATTACCCGCTGTTCAACCATCGCACCGTGATGGGGAACCTCCTCGTCGCGGGCCGCAGGGCCGGCCTCTCGAACGCGGCGGCCGAGCAAAAGGCCGTGGGGCTCCTCAAGGGCTTCGGCATGGAGGAGCACGGGAAGAAATGGCCGGCGCAGCTCTCGGGCGGGCAGCGGCAGCGCATCGCGATCGCCCAGCAGTTCATGTGCTCGGACAACTTCCTGCTCATGGACGAACCGTTCTCGGGCCTCGACCCCCTCGCGATCGACCGCGTGGCCGACTTCATCAACGGCGTCGCGCACGCTCACGAGCTGAACACGATCATCGTGGTGACGCCCGACATCACGGCGGCGATGGAAGTCTCGGACACGATCTGGCTGATGGGCCGCGACCGCGACGAGAAGGGCGAGCCGATTCCGGGCGCCCGCATCCAGGCGACCTACAACCTCATCGACTGTGGGCTCGCG
>CAZXSG010000732.1:0-3231 GCA_964643185.1 uncultured Holophagales bacterium | reverse complement strand
GAAGGCCGACGAGAACCCGACGGACCCGAACGAATCAGCGATTGGCCCTGCCCCCTAATCCACGAGCGACGAAACCTTTACGCGAACGAGGCCCTTCTTCTCCGCCTCGCGGAGCGCGCCCGAAAGAAAGCTCAGCGTCTCCGGACGCGGATGGCCGATCGCGACGCAATGCCCCTGCGAGGCCGCGAGCGCGAGCGCCCTGTCCCACGATTCGCGGAGAGCGATCGTGGTGCCCGCGGCGGCCTCCTCGCCCGCGTCGTCCAGGAACACGTCGCGCCGGAGCGTCGAGACGCCCATCTTCCGAGCCTCGCTCTCGGCGACCGACGAGGCCGTGGTTCTCGAATCGAGAAAAAAGAGTCCCCGCCGCTTCACCACCGAGAGCACGGCGCGCATCACGCGGACGTCGGAAGTCGCTCGCGAGCCCTGATGGTTGTTGAGACCGATCGCCCCGGCTACCTTGCCGAGCGCGTCCTCGACGCGGGCCTGGATGGCCGCATCCGGGTCGCCCGGACCGATCGCCGTTGGCTCGCCGCTGCCCTGAGCGGGAGCCATCGGCAGGTGGACGAGGAGGTCCCAGCCCTTGCGCTTCGCGAGCGCGGCGGCCTCGGCCGTCTTGGGCGCGTCCGGCATCACCGCGAGGGCTAGCGGCCCCGAGAACCCCTCGAGCCGGTCGAGCGAAGCGCGGTCCCAACCCACGTCATCGAGGACGATGGCGAGAACCCCCCGGCGCTTCTTCGACGAGGCGGCAGGGTTCTCCTCCGCCGGCTCGAAGTCGGACGGGACGCCCTCGACCCGCGCGGGCCGCGGCGTCGCCGTGGGACGCGGACGCGGCGTGGCTGCTGCTGCGTCGGCGACGGGTTTCGCCTTCAAGGGCGGGACCTCGAGCTCGCTGATCGTCCCCGGCTGCGGGCCCGCGCCCTTGCGGGTTGCGAGCCAATAGCCGCCGGCCGCCGCCAGCACGGCGACGGTGAGCATCACGACGGCGCTGCCGAGCCGGGACGAGGACCGCGGGGATTTCTTCGCCGGCTTGCGGGCCGGTTTCTTCAAGCGGCTTTCTTGGCGGCGGCGTTCGCGGGCTCGGCGAGAAGCCGCAGGCCGCGCTGCAGGATCTGGTCCTGCGGCGGGGCCGTGGCGTCCTCGTCGGGGGGGAGCTGGAAGACGCGCTCGTCGGGGTCCAGCCCGCGCGGCGAGAGAGCGCGGCCCGAGAGCGACCGCACCTTGCCCACCGAGAGCTTGAGGGATCCGCCGCTGCCGAGCCGCACGACCTGCTGCTCGAGCCCCATGCCCGTCGTGGGCTCACCCACGAGGCGCACGGGGTTCAGGGTCGTCTCGGGCTTCGGAGCCGGCGTCGGATCGAGGTCGGGATCCTCCGGCGTCTCGGAGCTTTTCTGCGCCGGCACGGGCACGATCTTGATGCCGGCCTGACGCGCGCCACCGTCGCGGAGCGCCGACGCGAAGAGCTCGGCCGCGCCCGCGGTGCCGCTGTCCATGAGGACGACGAGGCGGCTCTGATGCACGCGCTCGCCTTCCTTCGCCTCGAACTTGCGGGTTTCGATCTTCTTGCCCTTCAGCTCGCCGAGCGGGCCGGCGGGCACGAACAGCGCCGCGGTGCGGGCGGCTTCCTCGAACGCGCCGGCGGCATTGCCGCGGACGTCGAGGAGGAGGGGCTTGGTCGCGTCGAAGCTCTCGAGCGTCTTCTTCACCGAGGCCGCGGTACCCGGAGCGAAGCTCGGGATCCGAAGCACGGTCTCGCCCTCGACGCGCGACGTGGACGGGCCCTCGGGAGTCCAGCTGCTGCGCACGATGGTGAGCGTCTTGCGGCGGGGCTTGCCGTCGCGCACGACGAGCACCGAGACCTTGGTACCGGGAGGGCCCGAGAGAAGGGCGTCGGCTTCCCAGAGCGCGAGACCGCGGCCGGGCTGGTCACCGATTTTCTCGATGAGGTCGTCGCTCTTGAGGCCTGCCGCGGCGGCCGGGCTGCCCGCGATGGCCGAGACGACGATCGGGTAGTTGAGGCGCTTGGCGAGCACGGCGCCCGACTCCACGACTTCCTTCTTCTCCTTGGAGCGCTCCGCGGCGAGGAACGCCTGCTGGCGCTTCGGCGGCACGTACTCGGAGAACGGGTCCATGGCTTCGGTCATGCCCTGGAACGCGCCGTCGAGGAGCGGGTCCAGCTCGACCGGCTCGACGTAGTTCGACCTCACCAGGCTCACCACCTCGGTGAAGAGGCCGAGCGGGCGGTACACGCCGTCCTTGTCTTTCTTGCCGTCGCCCGACCCGATGGCCGGAAGAACGACGAAAAGCGTGGTGACGAGGGAGAGCGAAGCGACGAACGAGAGGGTGCGGGAACGGCTCACGAGAGGATCATACGCAAGGGATCTGCCGCTGGTTTACCGGAGCCACGAGGAGGGGTCCACGGAGGACCGCGCCTCCCGGATCTCGAAGTAGAGACCCGGGACCTCGTCCTCGGGGCTTTCGCCCAGAATGCCCACGCGGTCGCCCACCCCGGCCCGCTCGCCCCGCGGGATGGTGCCCGGCCCGAGCCGCCCGTACACCGAGAAAACGCCGTCGCCGTGGTCCAGCACCACGAGGTTGCCGTAGCCCTTGAGCCACTGTGCGAAGACGACGTCCCCCGCGAAGATGGCCCGCACCTCGGTGCCCGGGGGGACGTCCAGCGTGAAGCCGCTCGAGCGCAGGTACGTGCCGGGGAACTTCGGATTCTCGATGCGCCCGAACGGCACGACGACGCGCCCCTTGGCCGGCCAATCCAGCGCGCCCCGGAACTTGCGGATCGACGCGGCCCCGGGCGGCAGCGCCCGGCCGCGCGTCTCGAGGAGGTCGAGCAGGGCCGCCAGCTTGCCCGATTTCTCCTCGAGCGACGTGAGCTGCGTGCGCTCGGCCGCCTCGGTGCGGCGGGCGCGGGCGAGGAGGTCGGCCTTTTCCTTCCGCGCGACGATCAGCTCGGCCTCGCGCTGACGGGCTTCCTGAGTGATGGCCACGAGCTCCCTCTGCCGGGTCGAGAGCGCCGACTCCTTCTCCGCGATCGTCGCGAGGGCTTCCTGGTAGCGCGAGAGGAGCCGGGCGTCCCGCTCGGCCAGGTATTGCATCGTCTGGAGGCCGCGGAGGAACGTGCGGCCCGACTCGACGGCCGCCATCGTGCGCAGGTATCCCAGGCGGCCCATGCGGTAGAGCGCCCCGCCGCTCAGGGCCTGCACCAACGCGCCCAGCAGG
>CAZXSG010000731.1:0-3236 GCA_964643185.1 uncultured Holophagales bacterium | reverse complement strand
TCGGAGACCGGGTGCGTGGTGAACGGCTGCGAGGTGGTCGTGAGAATCGGGGCGCTCGCCCCCGGGGACTGTGTGCGCGTGCGGCCCGGGGAGCTGATTCCCGTGGACGGTACGGGGCTCGAGGGTGGCTCCTCGGTGAACGAGGCGGAGATCACGGGCGAGAGCGTGCCGCTGTTTCGCAAGGCCGGCGACCCGGTGGCGGCCGGGACCCTGGCTCTCGACGGCAGCCTTCTCGTGGAGGCGCGGCGCACGGGTGCGGAGACGACCGTGGCGCGGCTCGTGCGGCTCGTGGAGGAGGCCCGCACCGCGCGCGGCGCGTACGCGTCGCTCGTGGACCGCATCAGCGCCGTCTTCGTGCCGGCGGTGCTCGTGATCGCGCTCCTGACGTTCGCGTTCTGGACGCGCCGCGCTGGAGTGGGCGAAGGCCTCCTCAACGCGCTGTCCGTGCTCCTCATCGCCTGTCCGTGTGCCATCGGCATCGCGATGCCCCTCGCGCTCACGGCGGCCGTGGGCCGGGCGGCGCGCGCGGGAGTCCTCGTACGGTCGGGCCGGGCGTTCGAAGGCCTCGCGGGGAGCCGGCGCGTGTTCCTGGACAAGACGGGGACCCTCACCGAGGGGAAGCCCACGGTGACGGCCCTGCACCCGGCTCCCGGCGTGAGCGAGGAGCGCCTCCTGGCGGTGGCGGCCGCCCTGGAAGCGCGCTCCGAGCACCCCGTGGCTCGGGCGATCGTGGAGAGGGCCCGCGCGCGCGAGGTCCGCTTGAGCGGCGAGGTCGTGGACTTTCGCGCGCTTCCCGGGCAGGGGGTCGAAGGGAGATTGCCCGAGGGCGTCGCGCGCGCGGGCACGTCGGTTTTCGCGGGCTCCGCGGAGAACGGACGCGGGACCTCGACGACGGTGTTCGTCTCGCTGAACGGTGCGAGTCTCGGCTCGCTGAGCCTTCACGACGAGCCCCGGCCGTCGGCCTCGGCCGCCGTCGCGGGGCTCGCGGAACTGGGCCTCGAGATCGAGGTCCTCTCGGGTGATTCCCCCGCGACGGTCGAGGAGCTGCTCCGTCGCTTGCCCCGGCGGTCCGGTAGGACCGCTGAGGGATCCCGGAACGGGATACCCGGGCTAGCCGGCTCGGGTGGCCTCTCTCCCGAGCAGAAGCTCTTACGCATCGAGGAGTCGATCCGCAGGGGCGAGCACCCCGTGATGGTGGGCGACGGCATCAACGACGCGCCGGCGCTCACGGGCGCGGCGGCCGGGGTCACGCTCGAGAGCGGCACAGACCTCGCTCGCGAGGTGGCCGATGTGACGATCCTGGGCGGCGACCTCCGCAAGCTCCCGTGGATCGTCGGGCTGGCTCGCAAGGCCGTCGCGACCGCGAAGCGGAACCTCTTCTGGGCGTTCTTCTACAACGTCCTCGGCATCGCGCTCGCGGTGGCCGGGCTCCTCCATCCGCTGTTCGGCGCGGTCGCGATGGTGGCCTCGAGCCTGCTCGTGGTCCTCCACTCGCAGCGCCTTTCGCGCGTTCCGCTGCCCGCATGACGGCCTCCGGCTTTCTCATCGCGGCGACTCTCACGTTCGCGGGCTCCGTGCACTGCATCGGGATGTGCGGCCCGTTCGTCCTCGCGACGGCTTCGGGCGGCGCGCCTCGTTCGCGCGCTCGCCTGGCGCTCGATCAGATCCTCCTGCAGCTCGGAAAGGCCGCGACGTATGCCTTCCTCGGAGCGATCGCCGGCGCGTTCGGCGGCCGCGTGCTGAAGAGCCCGGTCCTGGCGACGGGCGGCCGGGCTTTCCTCGTGGTGGCCGGCCTCGCCATCGCGGCGGCCGGCCTCGCGCTCCTCGGCTTCGGACGCCGCACGGGGGAGGGATCGGCGGTGAGCTGGGCGGCCCTGGTGTGGCAGAAGCTCGTGGGGCCGCTGGTGACGTCGCGGCCACCGGGCTTTCCGCTCGTCGTGGGCATGGCGATGGGGTTTCTGCCCTGCCCGCTCATTTACGCCGGGCTCGCGGGGGCTGCGGCGAGCGGCAGCCCGGGCGCGGGGGCCGCGATCCTCGCGGGCGTCGCGCTCGGAACGCTGCCCGCGCTCACGCTCGCCGCGGTGTTCGGCACGGCAGCGTTCCGGCCGAGCACGCGTCTCTTCCTTGCGCGCGCGGCAGGCGTGCTGCTCGTCGTCACCGGCCTCCTCACCGCGGGCCGGGGATTTGGCTTCCGGCCCGGCCACAGAGGCCCTCCGCCATCGAGTGCCGACGGCCCGGCCTGCCATTGAGTTGAAGCTCGGCCTTCTCTCGTGGGGGGCCTGGGGGATCGAGAAACCCCCAGGATCAAATTTCAAATTCGCAGACGAACGCCGGCCTGGATGACGCGCGGACTGCCCGGGAGGATGCCGCGGGTCCTGTCGACGATCGTGAGGCGGTCGAAGACGTTCTTCACCGTGACGAAGAGATCGAGGCCGGGTCGCGCGAGCTTCAATCAGGCACTGGCATTCCACGTCGTCGACGAGGGAATGAGGCCGCGCTGACCGTCGGCCGAGGGCGTGCGCGAGTTCAGATCGTCGCCGAACGGCGCGCTCTGGTAGACGCTCTCGAGCTGCACGTAGGTCCCCGCCGGATGCGCGTAGCCGAGCGCCGCGGTGAGGAGAGACTCCGGCGCGTACGGGAGCCGGTTTCCGCTCACGCTGACAGCGCCGGAGCCCGGGAGCGAGCTCGTACGGGTTCCGCGGAAGTCGGCCGTGGGAAGCCAGGTGAACGCGCCGCGCAGATAGACGTCGTGCACCGTGCCGAAGAGCGGCGCGACATCGACGCGCGCGGAGAGCTCGAGCCCCTGGTGGAGCGTCTCGCCGCCGTTCGTGAGCGTCGCTCCCGCGCCGCCCGCGACGCTCGCCGGCACGACCTGGTTCTCGTAGTCCATCCGGAAGAACGTGAGGCCTGCCGAAATGCCGTGGGCGATCGTCGCGCGGGCTCCGAGCTCGGTGTTCCACGAGAGCTCCGGGTCGAGCTCCACGACGCCTCCCGTGGTGTTGTTGATGATGTCCTCGGTGCGCGGCGGCGCGAAGCCGCGGTGGATTCCGGCGAAGAGCGTGAGGTTCTCGGCCGCCTGGTAGGCGAGCCCGAGGCCCGGCCCGAACGCGTTGGCGCGGGTCGAGCCGCTCACGCCCGCACCCGCGTTGGCCAGACGGCTCGTGCGTCCGGCGCGGATGCCCTCCAGCCCGACCCCGGGCGTGACGGTCAGCGCGCCGAGGGGAAGGGCGTCCGGC
>CAZXSG010000730.1:1894-3247 GCA_964643185.1 uncultured Holophagales bacterium | reverse complement strand
TCGAGGTGGCGGGCTCGAGGGTGGTGCTGTCGTTCTCGCTCCCCGCCCGATTCGACGAGGGAGAGATCCGCCTCGTCGTCGAGGGCGGTCCCCGCGTGAGGCTGACGCCCGAGCTGCCGCCGGGCACCACGCGTGCCGAGGTCGTGCTCCCGGCTCTCGCGGGCCGCGCGCGCTTCGTGCTCCGCGCCGGACGCCCTCGCGACGGCCGAACCGAAACTCCCCGCGAGCGTGAAGAACGCGATATCGCGTTCTCCGAGCCATTTCTGCTCGAGCCGTCCACCTCGGCCCGGCTGCCCTATCGGGCGCCGGTCTCTCGCGTCGTTGCGGGCGCGCCGGCCACCGAGTGGTGGGCGACGGACGCTCTCTCGCGTCCCGAGGCGCCGGATCAGGATGCGCGCACGTCCTCGGGGCTCACGGCAGGAATCCCCGAGGCCGCACCGCTCCTCGACGGGAAGCGCTCGCCCCGTCACGGCCGCGCGGCGCCGAAGGTCGAAGGGGGCGCGAACGCCGTCGTCGCTTTGCTCGGGCGGCATCGCTCGAGCCGGGCCGTGGGTGCCTTTCCCGGGGCGGCCATTCCCCTCCTGAACTGAAACGTCCTGAACTCCATTCCTTCAGGCCGATCCGTCAGCCGCCGGGGCAACCCTCCGGTGCGCTGAAACTCAGAAAGGACGTCCCTTGGAGCGCTCTCTTTTCCGAGCGGCCGCGCGCCGCTCGGCCGTTGTCCTCGTCCTCGCCGCCGGCCTCTTCGAAACCACCCTCCTCGCCGCCGCCCGATTCCGCCTGCTCGACGGAGCCGGACGGCCGGTTCCGGGCGCCCGCGTCTCCATCGTGGGACGCGCCGGCTCCACGCTCACCGGGAGCGCCGGTGAGCTGGACCCCGGCTCCCTTCCACCCACCCCGTTCGAGTTCGCGGTGTTCTCGCCGAGCGGCGCGTGGCTCGGGCTCGTGAGGGTGGAGCGCCTCGCCGAGAGCGGCATCCAGGATCTTCGCCTGCCCTCGGGCAGCACCGCCGAGGTCGTCGTGAAGGAAAGCGTCGCGCCGTCCGCGCTCGCTCCTCCCGCCAACGCCGTGACCCTCGTCTCCCGGGCCGAGCTCGAGGAGAAGCGTCCCTCGCGCCTCACCGAGACGCTCGACGACGTGCCCGGCGTGTGGAAGAGCGACGAGAGCTCGAGCGCCGTGCCGTCGGTTCGCGGGCTCTCCCGGGGCCGCACGCTCATCCTCCTCGACGACGGCCGCGTGTCGGCCGAGCGCCGCGCGGGCTCGTCGGCGTCGTTCGTGAACCCGTTCTCGCTCGAGAACGTCGAGGTCGTGCGCGGACCCGGCTCCGTCGCTTACGGGTCGGACGCGCTCGGC
>CAZXSG010000730.1:0-1884 GCA_964643185.1 uncultured Holophagales bacterium | reverse complement strand
TCCTGGAACACCACCCAGCCGCGGCCGTCCGGGGTGCGCCGATCGTCGTGGACGGTGGCGCCCAGCGCGATCAGCCTGACCACCTCGGCGTCGCGGCCACCGTCGTCAGCGGACAGGCACAGATGCACCCGGTTCTTGCCGCTCTTGCCCTCCGGCACGCTCAGGAACAGCACCGACTGACCATCGGCTGCTTCCAGCCCGCACTCCTCGTCCCCGGGCCCGTCCTCGTCGCGGCCCGCTACTCCCTCACGGCGGGCGCGGGCGGCACCCCGGAGCTCTCGGGCGGGCTCTCGCTCAACATCCCGGCGGGGTCCATGGCGATCACCGTGCAGGCCCAGCACCGCCGGCAGTCGGACTACGACACGCCCGAGGGCACGCAGGAGAACTCCTCCTCGCACGATCGCGGGGCGCTCGTGCGCTGGCTGGTCCCTCTGGGGAGCAGTGGCAGCCGGCTCTACCTGGGCGTCCAGATCGACGAGTCGCGCGACATGGGCAAGCCCAGCGCCGATCAGAACCTCACGCGGACGTTCTACCCAGAGGAGAACTCCCGACGGTTCTCCCTCGGGCTCGACCTCGTCGACGTGGCCGGCTTCTCGGCTCTCGAGGCGCGCGGGTTCCTCGGGAGCTACCAGCTCGTCACGAACCGTTTGCGCTTTCCCGTTCCGGGCACCACGCGGCGGCTCCAGTCGTCCGACGTGGACGCCAACGACGCCTCGTTTCGCGTCATGGGGCGCCGGACCCTCGGCCCCGCCACGCTACGGGTCGGCATCGACGTGAACGGCCGCTTCGGGCTCGAGGCGGTCGGCACGACGCAGAGCTACAACGCCTCGGACGTCGCCACGACGTTCACCACGGAGGTCTCCGTGGAGGACGCCTCTCGCACGGATTGGGGGGTCTTCGCCGAGGCGGACCTCCCGCTCGGCACCCGCTTCACGCTCACGGGCGGCCTCCGCGGCGACCTCGTGAAGTCCCGCAACACGGGGGGCTTCTTCGGCGATCGCGCAACGTCGAATGGCGCTCTCTCGGGCTTCGCGGCCGTCTCGGCGAACCTCGCGCCGGAGTGGACGGCGTCGCTCCAGTACTCGCACGGCTTTCGCGATCCGCTGCTCTCGGACCGGTACTTCCGCGGCATCTCCGGCCGCGGCTTCGTGGTGGGGAACCCGGATCTCGATCCCGAGACCACCAACCAGTTCGATGTCTCGCTCCGCGGGCGGCTCGGACCGGTTTCCGTGGCGGCCTTCGGCTACCTCTACCGCATCAGCGATCTCATCGAGCGCTATTCGGCGGGGAACGACTTCAACTTCCGCAACCGCGGCGAGGCCCAGATCACGGGCGCCGAGCTGGAGGCGAGCCTCCGCATCGCCCAGGGCTTCGTGGTGAGGGCGGCGGCCGCGACGGCGCGGGGCCGGGTGAGGGACGACGGCTCCTTCACCACCGACGTTCCTCCGCAGAGCCTCTCCCTCACGCTCGACCACGCGGTGTCCACCGCTTTCTGGTGGCGCGCGCGTTTCCTGGCCGTCCGCAGGGACGACGCTCCCGGCCCCACCGAGGTCGTCATTCCCGGATACGGCCGCCTCGACGTCTCGGCCGGCTACCGGCTCAGCGGGCTCGTCGGCGTCTCCCTCGCCGTGAGAAACGTGTTCGACAAGGCCTACCCCGATTCGTCCGACGAGGTGTACGTCACCGCTCCCGGCCGCGGGATCCTCGCCACCGTGAGCGGTTCCTTCTAGGGTCGCAACGCTGGGGGGCGGCAACCCCGTCCCCTGGCGTTCCCCCGCAGCAGGCACCGCGGAACCCTGCTAGCATCCGCCGCCCGCCGGTCCCTGCGGGAGTGGCGGAATGGCAGACGCGCCGGACTTAGGATCCGGTGGGCAACCGTGAGGG
>CAZXSG010000729.1:0-3252 GCA_964643185.1 uncultured Holophagales bacterium | reverse complement strand
CGCGCAGCACCCCGGCCCGGACGGCGTACGCGGGCGCATCGCCGCCGTCTCCTCTCGGCGCGTGATGAGCGCCGCCTCGGACGCCCTCCTCGCCTCCGTGACCTTGTTGAGGAGGTCCTTCATCTCGCCGGGGAGCACGACGTCGCGGATGCCGAGGCCGGTCACCACGACCCCGAAATCCCGAGCCTTCGCGGAAACCCTCTCGACGAGCACGCGAGAGATGCCGTCCTTCTCGGCGAGAAGAACATCCAGCTCGCGCGTGCCGATCGCCTCGCGAAGCGCGAGCTGCGCCTCGCGATAGAGGGCCTGCTTCACATCGTCCACCGCCATCACTGCAGTGAGTGCGTCCGTGACGCGGTAGGTGACGACGGCATTCAGCCGGAGGGTGACCTTGTCGGCGGTCATGATCTCCTGGCCGTTGACGTCGAGCACCTGCTCCTTGAGGTCCACCACGACGAGCCGGTAGCGGCCGGTGCCCTTCCAGAACGCGTACGTTCCGGAGCCGAGCGACGCCGCGAGCGCCCCGTCGCGGAAGAGAAGGCCCACCTGGCCGGCCTCGACCGCGTAGACGTCGAGCGCCTCGCGGGCCGAGGGCGACGCGAGGATCGACGCGATGGCGCTCGACTCGAGCCGCAGGCCCCGCGCGTCCACCCGCTCGACCACCACGTCGTGGAGCACCGTCCAGAGAACGTGGAGGCCGGGCCGGAGGACGGCGTGGAAGCGGCCGTCCACCCACACGAGTGCGCGCTCGTGGTCGGCGAGGTCCAGGATCCGCGCCTCGGTGCCCAGGACGCCCTTGCGGACGGCCGCATCGAGGAACGGACGCGTGAGCGCCACCTCGCGAACGTCGACGGTGTCGACGCGCACGCCGAAGAGCGCGCCGGGGAGAACGTGCGCGCCGGGCCCGAGAAGGCGCGTCAGCTCTCCGTACCGGAAAACGAACGCGCGCTGATCGGACCGCACGCGCACCCTCTGAAGGAAGAGCGTGTACATGGGCCTCTCTCTTTCTCCGCGGTCTGTCGCCCGCGGGGCGGGATCTGTCGCGGACCTTTGGGTGGTTGCCGATGGGGCCGTGAGGGGAACCTCCGGAAGGCCGCCGTCGCGTCGCCCGGCGGAACGAGCGGAGACGTGGTGTCCCGGTCCTTCTGCCTCGGGAGAGTCGTGCTGTCCCGAGAGCTCGTGACCGTTGCCGCCGCGTCTGCAAGGCCGCACACGCCGTTCCCAAGCGCAGAGACCCGGGATGCTCTGCGGGAGGGAGCTCGTGCGACGACGCCTTCCGGAGGTTCGATGAAACCGTGCCGCTTTTCAGGCGGTTGTGGTGGGGCGGGATTCGAACCCGCTACAGCTGGATCCTTGGTCCAGTGCTCTGCCAATTGAGCTACCCGCACGGAGACGACGGGAGTCGAACCCGCCCCAAAGGCCGCTGCGCCGCGACGCTTCGCGCCCGCCACGGGCGCCTCGTCTCGCGATCTCGATTCCACCTTCGTCAGAACCCGTGCGCGGAACGCCGTGCGGTCAGAGACCGCCGGCGCCGCCGGCCCGGTGGGATCGACTGTGATTCAGTAACTGTGGTCGATGCCTCCTTCGGTGCGCACACGTCGCACGGGAAGGACGCCGTCCTCCTTTCGAGGTTGGAAAAAAACGAAAAAGCCCTCCGAGCCTCAGAGCTCGGAGGGCCAGCAGAGAGCCGGCAGAATCCGAGCGACTAGAAGACGTTCTCCCAGAGGAAGCCGCAGGGCACTGCGAAAATCGCAGGCTCCGCGACAGGGGGAATCCGATATTGGGTTCGCTGCTTCATCATCATCACCGAGCCAACCAACATAGTCCGCATTCGGAGTTTGTCAAGGGAGGGCCCTTCACTTTCCTTCTTTTTCCCGGACGGTCCGATACACTCCGCCGCCGTTATGGACATGAACGCTTTCTTCGCAAGCCCCGATCGCGCCGACGCCGGTCTCTCGACCCTGGCCCGTGGCGTCGTCGGTTCGGAGATCCTCAAGATCGCGGCCGAAGTCCGCGCGATGAAGGCCAAGGGCGCCGCGGTGCTGAACCTCACCGTGGGCGACTTCGACCCCGCGTCGTTCCCCATTCCCGAGGAGCTCCTCGGCTGGACGCGCGACGCGCTGCAGGAAGGCCAGACGAACTATCCGCCTTCGGACGGCGTGCTGCCGCTGCGCGAGGCCATCGTGCGCTACTACGACAAGGAGCTCGGGATCCTGTATCCCGTCGACTCGATCCTCGTCACCGGCGGCGCGCGGCCCATGCTCTACGGCGCCTACACCACGCTCGTCGACCGGGGCGACGTCGTCGTGTACCCGGTGCCGTCGTGGAACAATAACCACTACGCGTACCTCTCGGGCGCGCGGGCCATCGAGATCCCCGTCGGCGCGGACTCGAACTTCTTCCCCACCGCCGAGCAGCTCGCGCCCCACCTCGGTGAGGCCCGCCTCCTCAGCCTCAACTCCCCGCTCAACCCCTGCGGCACCGTGATGGATCCCGAAGAGGTCCGCAAGATCACGCTCCTCGTGGTGGAAGAGAACAAGCGGCGCGAGGCCTCGGGCGCGCGGCCGCTCTACTTCGTGTGGGATCAGGTGTACTGGACTCTGACGTTCGGCACGGCGCGCCACGTGACGCCCGTGGGCCTCGTGCCCGAGTCGGCACCGTACGTCGTGCTCCTCGACGCGATCTCCAAGGCGTTCTGCGCCACGGGCCTGCGCGTCGGCTGGGGTGTGATGCCGCCCGCGATGCGCCGCCGCATGGCCGACATCCTCGGCCACGTGGGCGCCTGGGCCCCCAAGGCCGAGCAGCTCGCGGCCGCGAAGCTCCTCGACGCGCCCGATGTGCGGAGCACGTTCCAGGCGAAGGTCAAGGAAGGCGTGCAGGCGCGGCTCGACGCCCTCGCGTCGGGCTTCGCGGCCATGCGCACCGCCGGGCTGCCCGTCGAGACCGTCGCGCCTCAGGGCGCGATCTACCTCTCGGCGCGGTTCGATCTCTTCGGCCGCACCTGGAACGGCGAGACCATCACGAAGAACGACCAGATCCGCCGGCTCCTCCTCGACGAGGCGGGCTTCGCCATCGTGCCGTTCCAGGCCTTCGGGCTCCGCGAGGACACGGGCTGGTTCCGCCTCTCCGTGGGCGCCGTGACGCTGCAGGAGATCGCCGACGGGCTGCCCCGGGTCAGGGCCGCGATCGAGAAGGTTCTGACTCCGGTGAAGGCGTAGGAGACTCAACCGGCCCCAAAGCTTCCACGGGGAC
>CAZXSG010000728.1:0-3253 GCA_964643185.1 uncultured Holophagales bacterium | reverse complement strand
CCACCGAGACCGAGATGAAGGAAAAGAAGGCCCGCGTCGAAGACGCGATGCACGCCACGAAGGCGGCTGTCGAGGACGGCATCGTCCCCGGCGGCGGCGTGGCTCTCCTCCGTGCCATCGAGGCCGTCGAGAAGCTCAATGAGAAGGGCGACGTCAACGTCGGCGTCCGCATCATCAAGCGCGCTCTCGAGGAGCCCGCTCGTCAGATCATCGCGAACGCCGGGCTCGAGGGCTCGGTCATCGTGAAGGACCTGAAGGAGAAGGGCGGCTTCATCGGCTTCAACGCGGCGACGGAGAAGACCGAAGACATGCTCAAGGCGGGCATCGTGGATCCGGCGAAGGTCACGAAGTCGGCCCTCCAGAACGCGGCGTCCATCGCGGGCCTCATGCTCACGACGGAAGCCCTCGTCTCCGAGATCAAGGAGAAGGACAAGGCTCCTCAGGGCGCGCCCGGCGGCGGCGGCATGGGCGGCATGTACTAAACGAACCGAACCCGAAAGGGATCGGTTTCCGGTGGGCGGGGGCTTCGGCCCCCGCTTTCTTTTTCCTGGGGGTTTCTCGATCCCCCAGACCCCCACCGGAGAGAGAACCAGAACGGGACCGCGGGCAAACCGCGATTTCAGGGAAGTTTCGCGATTTTCTCGCGCCGCGGAGACATCGACCCGCTAATTTGCCCGCGGACACGTCCGCGGAGGGTGCAGCCATGGCCAACCAGTTGATGGGAATGGGACGACTTCTCGCGCGGGTAGCCGCAGGTGTCGCCCTCGCGGGAACGCTTCTCGGTGCGACCCCGGCCCTCGGCCAGCTCAGGGCCACGTTCCGGGACTACCGAACATTCCCCGGAAACCCCGTCCTGTCCACGAATCCGAATCACACCTACACCACGGATTTCGGAACCGGATCCCGCGTGACGATCACGTTCACCGGGCCGCAGACGTACACGGTCGTCCCCATCGACGGCTTCAAGATGTTGATGGACAGTCCCCAGACGTACGGACTCACGGGCGGGTTCAGCTACACCGCGCCCCAGGCGATGCCCACGAAGACACACACGATCGGGATCCGGGTCTACATCAAGGACGACTCGGGCGTGGGCCCGGAGCTCTGCTCGAAGACGGGGGAGCCGGCAACGGTCTCCTCGGGCCAGACCGGCTCCGTATCGGCCGCGATCAGCTGCACGCTCACCCAGATCGGCTACTACAACAACTCCGCGCAGGACAACATCCAGCGAAACCTCTCGAGTCTCCAGTACTGGGCCGACGTCACGATCGACGGCGTCACGAACAACGTTCGGCTGTTCGGCTTCTGGGAGAACGTCAGCATCCGGAATTCCGTCACCCTGTTCAACTCGATGCCGAGCCCCTTCGTGAGGCTCACGCCGGGCACCTCCCAGGCGTTCACGGCGAGCGCGAACGTGACTCTCCTGGGACGAGACAATGCCGAGCTGGACCTCCGCATCACGGATCAGGCGGGAACTCTCCAGACGAACCCCGTGAGCCAGTCCATCTCGAGAACCGGATTCCAGAGGTTCGAGCTGTCGGTTCCCGCGTTCACGATAGGGACCGGTGTCACGAGGCTCGACCTGAAGGCCTCCCTCCGAAACGGAGGCGACACCCTCGCCGAGTCGGCGGTGATCTCGTACAACGTGGGCGACGACTGCGGGCTCACGGGGCGTCTCTACCGGGAGGGCCGGCTCGGGATCTACCCGCTTCCGGATGCCGCCGTCGAGCTCTGGGACGTGACCGCCGCGGAGCGCCTCGTCGACAAGGTGAAGGCTCAGCTCAAGGGGACGTTCGAGCTTCCCGACGCGAGCTACTGCTTCAAGCTGCCGGCGTCCTTCGACTACACGAAGCGCTACCAGATCCGCGTGAGGCTGCGGGACTCCCTCGAGGAGGCCGGCGCGAAGATCCTCATTGCGCCGAGCCAGGCCACCATCCTTCCCACCGAGATCCGCTGGCAGCCGTTCACGATGACGGCGGGCACCGCGACGCGGAAGGACCTCAAGGTCGACGAGAGCGAGATCGTCATTCCCGCCGGGACGAAAGACACCCTGTATGCGGCGGCCGAGATCTACTGGCACATGTGGCGGCAGGTCTACCTGATGATGCCGCTCAACACGACCGTGCCGCTCTCGCGGGATCTGCCTGTCGAGGTCCACCTCAACGGCACGCCGACTTCGTTCTACTGCCCCACCAACGAACCGGCGGGCTGCCTCCTTCCCTCCAGCATCGTGCTCGATCGCACCGACAGCGTGCCCGGCGCGAACCCGAGCGTCATCTGGCACGAGTTCGGCCACCACCTGATCCGGGAGCTCTACGCGGGGGAGATCCCGCGGCCCGCGGCCTCGGCCGACAGCCTCCTCAATCTCAACCACAACGGCTTCGCGAACGACTACACGAGCGCGTCGATGGACGAGGGCTTCGCGACGTTCTGGGCCGTGGCGACGAGCCAGGTGTTCGAGGTTCCGCAGGGGCGGAACCCGCGCTTCCGCTGGAACACCCCGACCCTCGCCAACGCCGCGACGCTCAACATCGACCTGAACTATCGCGCGGTGACGCCGGCCTTGGGCCCCGGGGTCACCAGTGACGAGGAGGTCGCCGTCGCGGGTCTCCTCTGGGACCTCATCGACACCCGCGTCGATCCTCAGGAAAACGCGGGAAGCGGCAGGGTGTCCGACAGCGCCGCGGTCTCCCTTCCGGACGTCCTTTCGGTTTTCGCTCAGGCGAAGCCGGGCAGCGTCGCGCGGATGAGGGCGGCGCTGGCAGCCAAGTTCCCCGCGCTCGCCGCGGCGCCGGCGCCGCCTGCGACAGGCCTCTCGGCGCTGGATCAGCTCTTCGTTCTCCACGGCTTCTTCGCCGACACGAACCCGGCGGACCTCGCGTACTCGGACGGCGAGACCATCGGACCGGCCGCGAACGGCGCCCCGTGGAACGGCTACGCGCTGGCGTCCGCGGCAGCGGGAACGGCAGCGACCGCGCGGGTCGTCCCAGCCCGCCCGGCCCGCGAGAACCTCCAGCAGGTTCCCGGCGCTCTCCTCGACGTGCGGTTCCGCGACGAGCAGGGGAACGAGGTTCCCACCGCGGGCCTCGATGTGAAGATCGTGTTCCCCCCGGGCCTCGAGGGCTGGAATGAGACCGAGCCCCTCGTCGCAGGCCAGGGCAAGGTGTACCTGCAGATGCCGCCCGCGCACTACGGCGCGCGCCTCGCGATCAACGTTCCGAACAGTCCGGGCGCCCCCGTCGTGATCTCGAAC
>CAZXSG010000727.1:0-3255 GCA_964643185.1 uncultured Holophagales bacterium | reverse complement strand
GACAGTGGCGTCAGGAGCCTTCCGGGCCGACCTGTACTTCCGGCTGGCTGTCTTGACGCTGCAGGTGCCCGCGCTCCGGGGACGGCCCGACGACATCGCGCTTCTCGCCGAGCACTTCCTGGCCAGCCGGTCTGCCGCCGGCAAGCCCATCCGGCTCTCGGCCGACGCGCGGAACCTGCTGCGCCGGTATCCGTTCCCCGGCAACATCCGCGAGCTTCGCAACGCGATCGAGCAGGCGCTGGTCTTCTCGAACGGATCCGTGCTCGAAGCCGCCGATTTCCCCGCGCTCCGGATCGCGCTCGGCTCTCCTTCGCCCGCCAAGGCGGCGGCCATCGGGGAAAAACCGCAGCCGATCACCCGGGAGCGGATCCTCGAAGCGCTCGAACGCGCGGGTGGAAACCGCGTCGAGGCCGCGAAGCTCCTGAGCGTCAGCCGGTCCACCTTCTATCGCCTCCTCACCCAGTTCGGCCTCGACGCGGCCGCCGAGCCCGCGGGCACCTAGCTTTCGCGCGCAAGCGAGATACCCCCGGGGCCCGTGGAACAATGCCGGCCATGCGTGAAACGGAGCCCATCTTCCACGGCCGGACGTTCGACGACTTCCTGTTCCGCCCGCAGCACAGCCCCATGGCGACGCGGCGCGACGTGGACCTCTCGATGCCGCTCGTCCCGGGCTTCCCGCTGGGTCTTCCCATCGTGGGCGCCAACATGGACACGGTCGTGGGCGAGGAGATGGCCAAGACGCTCGCGCTCGAGGGCGCGTTCGGCTTCCTGCACCGGAGCTGCCCCATCGAGCTGCAGGCGCTGCGTGTTCGCTACGTCAAGACGCGGCATTCCTACGTCATCGAGGAGCCGCTCGTCCTGGAGCGCAAGGCCACCATCGCCGAGGTGCGGCGCCTCATCGCGCGGCACCGCTCGAGCGGCATCCTGATCGAGGAGACGAAGGGCTCCCGCCTCCTCGCGGGCATCCTCTCGCAGCGGGACCTCCCGATGGGCGAAGGCAGCGGCGAGCGCCTCGTGGAGGAGCTCATGACGCCCATGGCGCGCCTCGTGACGCGCCCGCCCACGGTGAGCCTCGAGGACGCCGAACGGGCCATGTGGGAGCACCGCGTGGAGAAGCTGCCGCTCGTGGACGAGGCCGGCTTCATCCGCGGTCTCGTGACGATGCGCGATCTGCGCCTCTTCAAGAACAAGCCCCACTCGGTGAAGGACCCTCGCGGCCGGCTGCGCGTGGGCGCGGCGATCGGCGCGACGGGAGACTTCCTCGAACGGGCCGAAGCGCTCGTCGCGGCCGAGGTCGACGTCGTGCTCATGGACGTCGCTCATGCTCACGGCGACATCGTGGGGAAGGCGATTCCTGCGTTCCGCGCCCGCTTTCCCGAGGTGCCGCTCGTGGTGGGGAACGTGGCCACCGGGGAGGGCGCGCGGTTCCTGGCCGACCTCGGCGCCTCGGCGGTCAAGGTGGGGGTGGGTCCCGGCCGCGGCTGCCGCACGCGCCTCGAGACGGGCGCCGGCGTGCCCCAGCTCCAGGCCGTGCGCGAGGTGTTTCTCGCGACCGGCGGCTCGGTGCCCATCATCGCGGACGGCGGCATCCGCAACGACAAGGACATGTTCCTCGCCATCGCGTGCGGGGCGTCCACGGTGATGCTGGGCTCGCTCCTCTCGGGGACGGACGAATCCCCCGGCATCGTGGTGGGAGACCCCGCGACGCAGCAGAAGATGAAGCTCTACCGCGGCATGACCTCGCCCGAGGCCGTGCTCGACGGCACGAGCGATGCGGGCGCGGCCGACGCGCTCGCCACCCCCGCCGAGGGCCAGACGGTGCGCATTCCCTACGTGGGCGGCGTCGTCGACGTCCTCGCGCGGGTCGCCGGACACCTTCGCTCCGCCGTGAGCTATGCCGGCGAGAAGACCCTCGCCGCCGCCCATTCCAAGATCGCTGCCGACCCGGGGCGCTACCTCGTGGCGCTCTCCGAGGCGGCCCGCAAAGAGTCGTTCGAGCGCTGAGCCCGGCGCGAACGACGGAAAGAACCCACATGACGAACGCCCTCGGATACGCCGCCCAGAGTCCCAAGTCGCCGCTCGCCCCGCACGCCTTCGAGAGGCGGGAGCCCGGCCCGACCGACGTGGAAATCGATATCGAGTTCTGTGGCGTCTGCCACTCGGACCTCCACACCGCACGCGGGGAGTGGGCCGGCACCGTCTATCCGTGCATCCCGGGCCACGAGATCGTGGGACGTGTGTCCCGCGTGGGGAGCGCCGTCGCCGGGCTCACACGCGGCATGCTCGTGGGTGTGGGCTGCATGGTCGACTCGTGTCACACCTGCCGCGGCTGTGACGACGGGCTCGAGCAGTACTGTGAAGGGAAGCTCTCGTTCACGTACAACAGTCCCGACCCGCACACCGGCAAAGTGACGTACGGCGGCTACTCGAACCGCATCGTGGTGGACGACCGTTTCGTGCTGCGCATGCCCGAAGGTCTGGACCCCGCGGCCGCGGCACCGCTCCTCTGTGCCGGCATCACGCTCTACTCGCCGCTTCGCCACTGGAAGGTGAGCCCGCTCTCCCGCGTGGGCATCGTGGGGCTCGGCGGTCTCGGTCACATGGGCGTGAAGCTCGCGCGGGCGTTCGGCGCGCACGTGGTGCTCTTCACGACGTCCCCCGGCAAGGTCGAGGACGCGAAGCGTCTCGGAGCGAACGAGGTGGTGATCTCGAAGGATCCCGAGGCGATGAAGCAGGCGGGCGGGCTGGACCTCATCATCGACACGGTGGCGGCCACGCACGACCTGGACGCGTACCTGGGTCTCCTGAGGCGCGACGGCACGCTGTGCCTCGTGGGTGTCCCGGAGAACCCGCATCCCGCGCCGTCGCCGTGGCTCCTCATTCCCAAGCGGCGTCAGCTCGCGGGCTCGATGATCGGCGGCATCCAGGAGACGCAGGAGATGCTGGACTTCTGTGGCGCCAACGGGATCACATCGGACATCGAGAGAATCCCCATCCAGAAGATCAACGAGGCCTACGAGCGGATGCTCGGGAGCGATGTGAAATATCGCTTCGTGATCGACATGGAGTCGCTGAAGGAAGGCTAAAGCGACTCGCGGAGCAGCCGGGCCTCGGCGCGCAGCTCGCGGAGAGCGGCGGCGAGGTCTGGCGCGCTCGGCGTTTCGGGAACGCCGTGGCTCGGTTCGTCGCCGAGGCCGGCGTCGCGGTAGGCCTTGAGGCGAGCGAGGAGCCGGTCGCGGATCTCGCCGGCCCGCG
>CAZXSG010000726.1:0-3255 GCA_964643185.1 uncultured Holophagales bacterium | reverse complement strand
GAGCCCTCGCGCGCCTCGACGCCCGGCCCGACCGCGTTGCGACTGCCGTCGTCCTCGTTTCACAGCACCTCCGCGATCTCAATCGGAGGGACGCCCTCCACGAGAGCATCCTCCGCCGGGCGCCCGGCCTGGACACTTCGACGGAGCTCGAGGCAGCCCGGAATCTCAAGAGCACAGGGCGCCTCGAGCACATCGCGAACGACGCGACCGTTCCGGGATGGGTCCGAGTCGATGCGGTGCTCGCCCTCGAGGACATCTCGGGTGGCCGCAGAGGGAACCTCGAGAAGCGGCTCGAAACCGTCGTCGCACAGGACGCGGAGTGCGGGACGGCGGTCTTCGATGCCGCGAGGGCACTTCGGGAGCGGGGAGACGTCCCGGGCGCTCTTCGGCTCGTCGACCGTTTTCTGGACCTGCGGCCGGTGCCGCGCGACCCTCTGTGGGCGAACGCCCGAGCGACGAAGGCCTACTACATGCGCCGGCTGGGTCGTTCACCCGAGGAGGTCTGGGCTGTCGTGGAGCCGGCGCTCGAAGTCGGCACGGGCTGGGCCCTCGACGAAGGGGTCCGCTGTCAGATCGCACTGGGGAATCTCGACCGGGCGGCGGACCTCGCGCGGGCGCTGTCGGACCGGTACCGGTCCGGGGCGGGAGTTCGTTCCCGTGCCGAGGTCGAGTGGGCCAAGGGGAAACCGGAGGCGGCCGCCCTCCTCCTGGCTCAGGAGGCCGCTCGCGTCGAACGCACGGGATTCTACGAAGAGCTTCCCAGAGCGCTCGAGGATGTTTCCGCGGAGACCCGCGCCGCGGCTCTAAACGCTCTGTGCAAGGTGACCCTCGATGGACTGTACCGGCACGATCTGGCTGTCGGTCTCCTGGAAGGCGGGGATGCGGCCGCGGCCTGCGATGTCGCCGGCGGGCCAGTATCCGGCACGGGGGCCGCCAGCCTCGTGCCCCTGATCCGCTACCGCGCCTGCCGGGCCGCGGGGCGGGGAAAGGCCGTCATCGAGGAGCTGGTCGGCGGGGGGCGCTCTCAGTCGCACGGGCTCGCGCTCACGGCGTTTCATCACGGGGTCTACGACGCGCTCTGGGATCTCTTTCCGGATGGACGGATGGCCGGCGCCGCCAAACCGGGCGCCCTCGCCTTTGCGCGGGCGGCGGCCCTGCTGGACGGCCACGTCGAGAACGCGGCGGAGCGGCGCGAGGGGCTCCTCCAGTGGGCACGGACGACGCAGGATGGGTTCGGGCCCTACGTCCGCCTCCTTCTCGGCGACCTCGCAGAGAGCGACCTTCCGAGGCCGGGTGAGACCGCGATGCCGACCTACGGATTCTCGCTCGGGCTCATGGCGCTTTCGCGGTGCGAGCCTGAGGTCGCGAACGAGTGGCTCCAGGTCGCTCTGTGGGGGAACAACGTGCCGGCGAGCTGGAGCTACGAGCTCACCGATCGCCTTTTGAAGACCCACACCGCGATCGCCTTCCTTTCGGCCCGGGACCTTTCGGTGCCAACGGCCGGGAAGGCTCGTCCTTGACCGGTTCCGGTTCCTGATCCGCATCGAGCGAGACCTCCGCGGAATTGGGGAAGGCCGGCCCGGAAATCGTCGAAAGGCGTGCGCGAGCGCAACGAAGGCCACGCCGCGAACAATTTGGAGCGGCGTTCGCGTTACCCTTCGAACGACTCTTCTCAGGAGGTTCTCATGCATGAGCCGCTCTTCCGAACCGAGATCCTGCTGGCCGGCGCGATGATCGGAGCCCTTCTTCTCGGAACCGAGCCCCTCTCCGCCGAGGGGCGGGCCTTCAACGTGCGGTCGTTCCCGGCAACGCGGAGCTCCGAGTCCATCGGAGACCGCGAGGCGGGTGCGAACGGCGCGTTCTGGTACGGGCGGGACCAGTACGACAACGCGAACGGCTTCTACTTCCCCGAGGTCTCGCGCCTCACGCCCGACGGGGCCGTGACGGTCTGGGCTCTCGACACGATCTCGCAGGGCTTCACGCCCTCCCAGGTCCGGCGGAACGCGTCGACGGGCGTGGTGTGGATCGTCGTTCCGTCGTTCTCGGAGCGGAACGGCGCTCTCTACCGCCTGACGCCCTCTACGGGGGAGGTCGTCCGCACGCCCCTCCCGTTCGTCGCGACCCGGCTGCACCTCGACCCCCTGGACGGCACGCCGTGGATGACGGGCACGGGCCGCGTCGCGAAGCTCTCGGGGGGAACGCTCTCGATCTACGAGGTCGAGAATGCCGAGGGGCGCTCGGGCGGGATCGACGCTTCGCGCCGCATCTGGCTCACGGCCGACAACCGCTCCCTGCGCGCGTTCAACGTCGCGACGGGAACGCTCGAGGTCTGGGCCGACGCGGGCGTCGGCATGCTGGATCCGGTGGTCGACCCGTCCGGCCGGGTGTGGGGTCTCGGGACGGGACAGACGTCCGTGCTGCGCTTCGATCCCGCGACGCGCGAGCTCACGCGCTTCCCGAATCCGCTCACGGCCTCCAACTGGGCGCGAGCCGGAATCGGCACCGACTTCGTGAACATGGCGTCGTCGTACGGTCCTCACTTCCTCTCGCTGGCGCCGTCGAAAGTGCCCGATGCCACGAGCGCCACGCTGGCTGCCCCGACGAGCACGACCCTGACGGCCACGACCTCGACGCCGGCGACGCGAACGCTCACCGCCGTGACGCGGCAGGACCAGATCGCCCCGCTGGACCGCACCGTGTACCTCGAGAACGACGGCGGCCGCCACCTCTACACGGCGTCGTCGGGCTACGCCGCTCTGCTCTGGTCGAACGGCGGGGAGACGCTCGTCGGCACCGCGCCCCTCGAGCTGTGGCAGGCGCTCCCTTCCGGACAGTCCTTCACGACGACGGCGGCCCTGCCCGTCGCCGTCGAGGTGCGCCCCGAGGATCCGGTGAACAATTTCCTCACCGAGGTCACCGTGACGAACATCGACGCCTCACCCAACGTGACGCTCGTGCTCACCACCGGCTCTCAGTCGTTCAGCTACCCGCTCCAGATTCCGGCGGGCAGCTCGCGCGTCCTTCCCAACGTGATGGACGCGCTCCGCTCGGCCGACGCTCCCATTCCCCAGGGCGCGGTGGGGACGCTGGTCGCGCGCTTCGTGAACGGCAAGGGGCTCCTCAACGCCCGCGTCTACACGAAGTTCGGGGCGGGTGCGCCGTTCCCGGCGGGCTCGACGACCGGGCTGGGCTTCACGTCTCTGGACCCCGCGAGCCGCGCCGGCCTCTATCGCACCACGCTGAACGGCCTCAAGA
>CAZXSG010000725.1:0-3260 GCA_964643185.1 uncultured Holophagales bacterium | reverse complement strand
AAGCCCGAGCCCGGTCGACGCGCCGCCCGCCGCGAAGGACGACGACGTCACGAAGGGATACGTCCCGTGGTCGACGTCGAGCATCACGCCCTGAGGGCCCTCGCAGGGGATCTTCTTGCCCGAGCGGATCGCGCCGCCCAGGAGCGTCGACGTGTCCGTCACGTATCCTGCCAGCTCCCGCCCGCAGGCCACGTACTCGTCCATCGTCTCTTCCACGGACGCGCCCTCGACGCCGTAGAAGTGCTTCAGCACCGCCTCGTTATGCGCGAGCAGCGGTCGGGCCACCGCGATGAAGCGGTCCGCGTCCACGAGGTCGGCCATGCGGATCCCCGAGCGGTTCGCCTTGGACTCGTAGGCCGGGCCGATCCCGCGCGACGTGGTGCCGATGTTCGCGCCGCCCAGCGCCTTCTCGCGCGCGCCGTCGAGCAGCGCGTGCGTTGGAAGGATCACGTGGGCGCGGTCGGAAACGCGCAGGTTGTCGCCGATCGCGACACCCTCCTTGCGCAGCGACGCCATCTCCGAAAGGAGAGCGCGCGGGTCGATCACGACGCCGTTGCCGATCACGTTGAGCACACCCTTCCGGCAGATTCCCGAGGGAATCAGGCGTAGGGCCAGGTGCTTGTCTTCGAACTTCACGGTGTGGCCGGCGTTGTGGCCACCCTGGTATCGGGCGACGAGCTCGAACGAAGGGGAAATCAGGTCCACGACCTTCCCCTTGCCCTCGTCTCCCCACTGACCGCCGATGACGACGGCGACGTTGCGGTGCTTCACCGCGGGATTCTACATGCGCCCGAAACGCGCTACGCGCGCTTCACGGCGGCGATGAGCGAGTTGCCGAACGGGATCGGAACGCGCCGGGTCAGCTTCTCCTCGAAACGCGAGATCGCGTAGAGCACACGGCTCGCAAGCGGCCCCGGAATCCCCGGATTCGCGGGCGCGCTCCCCAGGATCCGCTCCTTGAGGCGCACCGCGAGCTTGAGAGGGACCATCCAGTGGAACACGTACCGCGCGAACTCCGCCCGCCCGCCCGCCGCCTCCACCAGCTCCAGAAGGGCCCTGCGGGAGAACCGCTCGTAGTGGTGGTTCAGATCGTCGTGCGTCGTCCAGAGCATGCGCATCGCCGGGACGGTGATGAGGATCGTCCCGTCGTCTTCCAGGAGATCGAGGGCCAGCTTCAACCGCGGCAGGGGATCCTCGAAGTGCTCCAGCACGTCCAGCATCGTGATGAGGCCGAATTTCCGGCCGGGCTGGAACGAAGCGTCGAACGGCCGCACGTGGATGAGGTGGCGATACGGGCCGTCTTCGTCGACGCCCGAGGGGTCCGTCTCGATGCCCTCCACGTCGCCCAGCTCCGAGAGGCGGGGGAAGAAGAGGCCGTCGCCGCAGCCGACGTCGAGAATCGCGCCCCAGCGGCCCCACGGCCGCAGCCGCTCGAGCGTTTCGAGGATGAGAACCTCCCGCGAACGCCACCACCAGTGCCGCTCGTAGAGCTGCCGGTAGTAGACGGCGTAGCGCGTCTCCATGGGGTCAGCTCGTCCCGTTCCGGCGGACGACCTTCCCCACGATGTAGTGGGGGCGCCCCTTGGCCTCCTCGTAGATGCGGCCGATGTACTCGCCGATCACACCCAGAAACACGAGCTGGATGCCGCCGAAGAGCGTGATCGCCGCGATGAGGGACGTGAAGCCCGCGGGGGTCTGGCCATGCAGCACGCGCACCGCGACCGCGTAGGCCACGAACGCCAGGGAGAGCGCGACCGTGACGAGGCCCATCAGCGTCGCGGCACGGAGCGGCGCCAGCGAGAACGCGAAGATTCCGTCGAACGCGAGGTGCAGGAGCCGCCTCAGCGTGTAGCTCGAACGGCCCGAGAAACGGGCCATGCGCGCGACGGGCAGAGCGGTCTGCTTGAAGCCCACCCAGGTGCGCAGCCCGCGCAGATAGCGATGGTGCTCGGGCAGCGCGCGGATGTGGTCGACGACGCGCCGGGACAGGAGCGCGAAGTCGCCGGCGTCGAGCGGGAGGCGCATGTCCGAGAGCGAGTCGATCACGCGGTAGAAGAGGAAGTAGGACACCCGGAGGAGCACGTTCTCCTTGCGGCCCGAGCGCCGCGCGTACACGACGTCGAAGCCCTTTTCGTGCTCGGAGGGGAACAACGGAATCGCTTCCGGGGCGTCCTGCAGATCTCCATCCATGAGCACCACCACGTCGCCCGTAGTGTGGTCGAGCGCGGCGCTCAGCGCGGCCTGATGCCCGAAGTTCCGCGAAAGCGAGATCACGACCAGCCGGGGATCGGCCGCGGTGGCCTTTTCGAGGAGCGCGAGCGTCGAATCGGTCGAGCCGTCGTCCACGAGCACGATCTCGTGGGTCCCGGGCGAGGGCAGCGCGTCGAGGGCCGCCGTCACGCGCCGCAGGAGCTCGGGGACGCCGGCCTCCTCGTTGTAGAGCGGAATCGCCACCGAGACGCGCGTCATCGGGGCCTGCCCTTGAAGTACACCATCGACCAGAGTCTGCATCCGAGGAGCGTGAGCGAATAGGGCTCGAAGACGATCTCCTCGAACGCCTCGCCGAAGAGCGTCCGCCATTCCGCGAGCGGACGCGGGAATTCGCCGCGATCCCAGCGCGCGAGCGTGCGCGGGATGCCGGCCTCCCCGGGCAGCACGAGGTCCAGGACGTGGATGTGGCCGTCCTCGGTGAGGAGGCTCGCCGCGTGCGCGAGGATGCGGCGCGTGGAGTCCGTGTCCACGTGGTGGAAGAAGCTGTTCGCGATGACGAAGTCGAATCGCGCTCCGTCGGGCGCTCGCCACGTGGACGCGTCGGCCGCCTCGAAGCTCCGTTTGTGGCGCTCGCGCGCGTCGGCGATGTAGCCGGCGTCGATGTCGACTCCGAGATAGTCGGCATGCGCGAAAAACGGCGTGTTGGTCCCGGGTCCGCAGCCGATGTCGAGCACGCGCCGCGCGCGCGCGATGTCGCCGCGCCGGAGGATCGGCTCGAGCTTCTGCTTCACGAACGGGGCCTGCCACAGGCGGTACGCCGCCGTGATCTCCATGATGTTCGAGGTGATGCTCATCCCGCCTACTCGAACCCGTAGAACATCGCGCCCGGAGACGGGCACGGAAGCGGCACGCCGTCTCGGCGCGGCGGCGCATGGGTCAGCACGACGTCGCCTTCAGGCGGCGGAGCTCCCCCGGCGAGCTCGAGGCGGTGCGGGCCCCTCGAAAGCTCGACGAGGGCCCCCGCTTTCGAGCCGTCGAGAAGCAGGCGG
>CAZXSG010000724.1:0-3263 GCA_964643185.1 uncultured Holophagales bacterium | reverse complement strand
GCCAAGCACGTGTTGAGCAACGCGAGTGACAATGCCGCTATCCTTCTCGAGAAGCGGGAACAGCAGATCCTCCTCGAACCCGATGTGCCTCACGAGGCCGCGCGCGAACTTCTCGAAGAACGTCGTGGCCGTGGCGAGGTCCCCTGCGGCGCGGAACTCGAAAGCCGCGCGCTCCAGCGCGTCGAGGCGATCGTGATCCCAGGCGAGGGCCTCGAGCACGCCGCGGTCCGCGCCGCGCACGGCCTCGCGCCGCATCACCTCGACGTTGACGACGGCCCCCTCCGTGTCCGGGCTCCATTCGAAGAGACCCTTCCTCTCGGCGGTGAGCGTCTCGAGGAGCGACAGAGCCGTCCCGGCGGGGAGCCTCAGGGTGAGCGCCTGGCGGGGGCCGAGCGCGTCCACGAGGGGGAGGAGTCCCGCGGGCTGCGGCGCGGAGGCGACGAGGTCGTGGAGAGGGAGAGTCGTGGGCATCATGGGAGGAACGATCGTCCCGTGGCGTCCGCCGCGCCATGACGCCCGTCATAGGGATCCGCACACCGCGGCCCTAGCTTTCCCGCATGCCGCACGTCGCAGCCAGCGCATCCCCAGGCAGTCCCGCAGGACTGCCTCAGGCGGTCCGTTCGGACCGCCCGGGCGGCTACGTTCCACTCGTTCCGGTACCGGCCGAAGAGCCGGACCTCGTCGACCCGCTGGGCCGCCACATCACGTACCTCAGGCTCTCGATTCTCGAGAGCTGCAACCTCCACTGTACGTACTGCCGGCCCGCCGGGGAGGCCGGCGTCGCGGCGCGGCGACCCACGATGGACGCCGCGGAGATCGTTCGCCTCGGCTCGGTGTTCGTCTCTGCCGGCGTGAGGAAGATTCGCCTCACAGGTGGGGAGCCGACGCTCCACCCGGGCCTCGTGTCGATCGTGAGGTCCCTCGCCGCGCTGGCTCCCGTTCCGCCGATCCTCGCGCTCACGACGAACGGCGTGCTACTGCCGCGGCTGGCGCGCCCCCTCGCCGAGGCCGGCCTGTCCCGGCTGAACGTCAGCCTGGACGCCACGACGCGGGAGACGTTCCGGGCTCTGACGGGCCGGGACCGGCTGGACGCCGTGAGGGTCGGCATCGACGCCGCCCTCGAGGCCGGCTTCGCGCGGGTGAAGATCAACGCCGTCGTCCTCGCGGGGCAGAACGACGATCAGCTCGAGCCGCTGGCCCTCCTCGCGCGCGAACTGCCTCTCGACGTCCGCTTCATCGAGCACATGCCGCTCCCGGGAACCACGGTGCCGCCCGGGGGGCCACTCACCGCCGCCGAGATCGAACGCCGGCTCGCCGCGCGGTTCGAGCTGGAAGAGCTCCCGAAAGAGGTGGATGCGGGCCCCGCGCGCATGTTCGCGGTGCGCGGCTTCCGCGGGCGGCTCGGCCTCGTCTCCCCCTTCTCCGCGCGGTTCTGCAGCGACTGCAACCGCCTGAGGGTCACCTCGCGCGGCGCGCTGCGGTTGTGCCTCCTCGGAGGCGGCGAGGTCGACCTCCTGAGCGGGATCCGCCGGGGCGAGCCGGACGCGCGGCTGCTCGCGATCGTGCGACGGGCGCTCCTCGGCAAGGCCGAGCGGCACCCGTTCGGGAACGCGCTCGCGGCGGGCTCGGCGCCAGCCTGCTCCACGCCGATGTGGGCCGTCGGGGGCTGACGCGGCTCGAATAGAATTTCGGGATGCCCGAGCCCGAACCCCTTCCGCTCCAGCAGGCACGTGCCGAGGCGCTCTCGGCGATCACGCAGGCCATCGGGCGCTCGGAGAGCCTCGCGGACCTCTTCCCCCGGGTGACCGAGGCGGCGCGGCACTTCCTGCCGTTCGACGGCGCGGCCATCAGCCTCGTCGAGGAGACCGGGGGGATGCGCGTTTACGCGGTGTCGGGCGAAATCCCGGCGAACAACCCCGCGGGAACGGTGGTGGGGCGGGAAGGGTTCTCCCGGCAGCTCTGGCCCGACGGCCGCATCGCGCCGCTCCGGCTCTCCGACGCACCGGAGGGTCTCGACACGGCCTACGCGATCGACGCTCGCGTCGAAGAGGACGGCTATCGCTCGCTGCTGCGCCTCCCTCTGTATTCGGGAGACGACCTCCTCGGCTTTCTGTGGTTCGCCGCGCGCGAACGGACGACGTTCACGGCCGAGCACGAAAACGGCGTCCGCCCCCTCGTCGACCTCGTCACGCTGGCACTCCAGCATGACCGTCTGTTCCGCAGGGAGCGCGAGCGGCGCCGCCGGCGCGAGCTCCTCGACGCGCTCCTCCCCGCCGTCGCCAAGGCGCTCGACGTCCGCGAGGTGATGAAGCAGATCTCCGACATCGCGCAGCAGATCGTCGTGCACGACCACGTGATGATCGGTCTCCTCAACGAGGACTGGTCGAAGCTGCGTCTGTACGCGCACTCCGACGGCGGCACGGCGCCCGAGCTCGCGATTCCCGAGGTGGCGCGGCCGTCGTTCGCGCTGGATGCCTTCGTGATCCGCGACGTCGAGATCCGCGAGTCCGATCCGCCCGTCGTGCGCTTCCACCTCGCGATTCCGGCGCCCCCTCCGGGCGGGCCGCCCTGGGTGGAGTTCCCCATCGGCCCCGCACAGAGGCAATGGCTGAAGCTGCTGAACCTCCGCTCCGAGGTGCGCGTGCCGCTGCGGCAGGACGGCAAGGTCGTGGGCGGCGTCGTGCTGGGCTCCTACCGGCCCAACCTCTACGGCGAGGAAGAGGTCGACACGGTGCGCCGCATCGCCGACGTCGTGGAGCTCGCGATGGCGCACCAGCGCCTCGCCGACGAGGCCCGGCGCGCGGCCGAGGAGCGCGGCCGCGCCGAGCGCCTCGAGGCGAAGGTCACGCTCCTCAGAGAGGAGCTCGAGAGCCGCAGCCCGCACCGCGCGATCGGCGAGTCGCGCACGTGGAAGAACGTGCTCGCGCAGGCCACCAAGGTCGCCGCGGTGGAGACGACCGTGCTCCTCCAGGGCGAGTCGGGCACCGGCAAGGAAGTCGTCGCGCGGTTCATCCATCGCGCCTCCCCGCGCCGCGACGGGCCGTTCGTCGCGATCAACTGCGCGGCGCTGCCCGACAACCTCCTCGAATCGGAGCTCTTCGGCTACGAGCGGGGCGCGTTCACCGGAGCGCTCACGAGCAAGCCGGGGCGCATCGAGCAGGCCGCGGGCGGCGTCCTCTTCCTCGACGAGGTGGGCGAGACGAGCCCGCTCGTCCAGGCCAAGCTGCTGCGCGTGCTCCAGGAGCGCGAGTTCCAGCGGCTCG
>CAZXSG010000723.1:0-3264 GCA_964643185.1 uncultured Holophagales bacterium | reverse complement strand
CACAGAGTCTGGCGGCGTCACGGCGAGGCGCTGGCTCCGATCGCGCGCGGAGACCGTCCGCGCGGCGGGGGTGAGGGCGACGAGCGGGCCCGCGAGCGAGCGGCTGACGAAGAGCGCGGCGAGGCCCGGGAAGAGCACGAGGAAGCCCGCGAGGGCGAAGCCGATGGAGCGCTGCCTTCGCAGCTCGCGGAAGGCCTCGTCCTCGTCCATCTTCACGACCATTCCCCAGCGCACCGAGGGGAGGTAGCGCGACACGGCGAAGACGCGCTTCCCGCGGTAGTCCACGGCGGGGCCGCTCTCGCGGAAGCCCTGGACGGCGCGCTGGAGCGGCACGTCCGCGGCGTCGCCGAGCTTCACCGTGCGCTGGAACGCGGCCGCGGGATGGTGGCGGGTCGGCGTGAGGAACACGGCCGTGTCGCCCCGCCGCTCGGCGACGACGGTCTCGCCCGTGGTGCCGAGCCCCGTCTTCTCGCCCACCACGCGGTCGATCTCGGCCTTCTCCATGCGGAGCGCGACGACGCCCACCACGACCCCGGCCGAGAGAACGGGCGCGGCGATGAACGTCGTGGTATCTCCGCTCGGCTCGTAGGGCCGGAAGTCGGAGATCTCGGTCTCGAGAAGCGTCCGGGCCCGTTCCACCACTCCGGCCAGCTCGGTCGCCTTGTAGGGGCCGACGCGCAGGTTGGTGCCCAGGTCCTTCGCGCGCTTCACGGTGAAGACGACGTCGCCGCTCTCGGAAACGAGGAGGAGATCGCGATAGCCCGAGCCCTCGACGTAGCGGTCGAAGAACGAGCGCACGGCGGCGTCGGCCTCGAGGTAGGCCGGCGATTCGAGGCCGCCCTGCCGGAACGCGGATTCCAGAGCGAGAAGGGTGTTCGCCATGCCGGGCATGAGGGCGACCGCGGTGACGTTCCGTTTCCGCTCCTTCGCCCACGTTTCGATCTGCGCCTCGCGGCCCTCGGCGAGCGCGGTGAGGTGCGTGCGGACCTCTTCCTCGTAGGTCCGCGCGGAGAGGAGCGTCGTGGAGACCGTGACGAGCGCGATGGGCAGGAGCGCGAGAAGCAGGAACCAGGCGAGGAGCTTCCGCGCGATGCCGTTCTTCCGGCGGAGGAGGCCGAACGCGTCGGTGCCCTGCTCTCCCGTCATTTCCTCTGCGCGCCTCCCGGACTAGGCAGCGCGCCGGAGGCGTTTCCCGGCCCGGAGGGCTGAACAACGGCAGGATTGGCCCAGCTTCCGCCCCAGCCGTCCTTGAGGTTGGTGAGGAACGTCTCCCACTCCTCGCGCGAGCGGGACGGCGGGTACGGCACCGGACGCACGGGCTTCTCGCTCGACCACACGATGTCGAACTGGCCGTCTTTCCGGATGCGGCCGATCCGCACGACCTTCCACGTGTGGTTCGTGTCGGCGTCCACGTAGACCATGCCGCCCGGCGCGCTGTACGACTGCTTCTTCACGGCCTCCCGCACTGCCGCGACGTCGCCCGTGCCGGCCGCCGCCACCGCGAGCGCCCAGAGCTTCACGCCGAAGTAGGCGGCCTCCATCGGGTCGCTCGTCACGCGGTCGGCTCCGTACTTCGCCTGGAACGCGGAGACGAAGGCCTTGTTCTCGGCCCCCTCGACGCTCTGGAAGTAGTTCCAGGCGGCGTAATCGCCCACCATGTCGCTCGCGGGCAGGCTCCGCAGCTCGTCCTCGGCGATCGAGAACGACATCGTGGGGATCTCACCCGGCCCGATCGACGCGGCCCTCAGGGCCTTGAAGAACGCGACGTTGCTGTCGCCGTTGATGGTGTTGAGGACGACGTCGGGCTTCGTCTCGAGGATCTTCGCCACGACCTCGCTCGCGTCCGTCGCGCCGAGGAGGAGGTACTCCTCTCCGAGGAGCTCCCCGCGGAGGGCCGCGACCTGGTCCTTGATGATGGCGTTGGCGGTGCGCGGGAAGACGTAGTCCGAGCCCACGAGAAACACGCGCCGGCCGAGGTTGTCGAGGCTCCATTTCAGCGCGGGCAGGATCTGCTGGTTCGGGGCCGCGCCCGTGTACACGATGTTCGGCGAGGACTCGAGGCCCTCGTACTGCACCGGATAGAAGAGGAGGTGCCCGTGCTTCTCGAACACGGGCTTCACGGTCTTGCGGCTCGCGGAGGTCCAGCAGCCGAAGACGACGACGACCTTTTCCTCGGTGATGAGCCGCTCGGCCTCCCGCGCGAACGTGGGCCAGTCGGACTTGCCGTCCACGACGACGGGCTCGATCTTTCGTCCCAGGAGACCGCCGGCCGCGTTCACCTCTTCGATGGCGAGGAGCGTCGCGTCCACGACGGACTTCTCGCTGATCGCCATGGTGCCGGTGAGGGAGTGCAGCACACCCACCCGGAGTGGAGCCGTGGACCGGGAGCGGCAGCCCGCGAGCGATCCGGCGAGCGGAAGGAGCCCCAGGGCACCCAGCAACAGGTCTCGCCTGGAGGCCGTTCTCATCACGTGATCGGAGAGAATACCCGTGTGGGCCGCGAGTTTCGCCATCTAAGGGCACTGCGGCCGGGCTCGGCGAACGGGTGACCGGCGCCGACCGTCAGGCCCGCCACGCGAGCGTCAAGCGCGTCCTCGCGTGGATCCTCGTCGCGAACTGGGTGGTGGCGTTCGCCAAGATCGGCATGGGCGCGGCCTCGGGCTCGGCGGCGGTACTGGCCGACGGCATCCATTCCCTCGTGGACGGAGCCTCGAACATCCTCGGTCCCGTGGCGATGTCGGTGGCGTCCCGCCCGCCCGACGAGGACCACCCCTACGGCCACGCCAAGTTCGAGGCGCTCGCGTCTCTGGGCATCGGGATCCTCATCGGAGGGGCGCTCCTCCAGCTGGGCGAGATCGCGATCTCCTCGCTCCTGAAGAACGCCCGCCCCACGGCGACGCCGGCCATGGCCGCGGTGATGATCGGCACGCTCGTCGTGAACGTCCTCGTCACCGTGGTCGAGCACCGGTACGGGAAGAAGCTCAATTCGAGCCTCCTCGTGGCCGACGCGCAGCACACGCTCTCCGACGTGGGCGTCACGCTCTCGGTGCTGGTCGCGCTCCTCTTCGTGCACCTCGGCTTCCCCCGCGCCGACGCCCTCGTCGCGCTCTTCGTCCTCGGCGTCGTCGGCTGGGTGGCCTTCGGCATCCTGAAGCACAGCACCGGAATCCTCTCGGACACGACCCGGATTCCCCCGGAAGCCCTCGAGAAGGAAGCCGTGAGCATCGAAGGGGTCCTCTCCTGCCGGAGCGCCCGCAGCCGCGG
>CAZXSG010000722.1:0-3267 GCA_964643185.1 uncultured Holophagales bacterium | reverse complement strand
GCGCCACGGCAGGACGGGACGTGTTCCATGCGCTCGCTCCTGCCAGACTGTCTTCCCGGCTACGAGTCCCACTCGTGCAGCGAGCTGCACTCGCCGTCCTTCATTCCAGCGCGGGCCTTTTCGCCCGTGCCGTTCCGCCTGGAGCGCTTCGGTTGGGTCCACGAATTTGGGCGCTCACGAAAAAGCTCGCGTGAAGATCGCGATCGTCGGCCGCCGCGGCGGGAGCAATATCGGTGAGAGTTTCCAGCGCGCTGCCGAGCGCGAGGGGCACCAGGTCCTCTTCTTCGACATGGACGGCGCCGAGCCAGCGGGGCGACTCCTTCGTTCCCTCGGGTGGCGACTCCTGAAGCGTCGGTCGCTGCTCAAGGACCGATTCGAGAAGCTCGTTCTTAAGCAATGCCGTGATTACCGCCCCGACCTCCTGCTCACGACCGGGTTGGCCCCGCTGTCCCCGGCAACACTATCTCTCGTCCGAGGTGCGGGCGCACGTTGCGCCAACTACAGCACGGACGACCCTTGGAACCCGGAGCACCGTCAAGATTGGTTCTTCGCTGCGGTGCCAGAGTATGACGTCGTCTTCACACCGCGCGTAGCCAACATTGGAGACTTCAAGAGGGCTGGAGCGCGCCGGGTCGAAGTCGTTCGTTTCGGGTATGACGAGGATCTCTTTCCGCGCAAGGAAGTGGAGCGCGAAACGCAACCGGAGTGGGACATTTTCTTCGCTGGCGGGGCCGACGCGGAACGTGCGCGAACGATGGGGCTCCTCCTTTCGGCGGGAATTCGAGTCCTCCTCGCAGGCAGTTACTGGGATCGCTTCCCCGAAACGCGAGGACGCGCTCTGGGCCAGATCGAACCGGCGGATCTTGGGGTTCTGGCGTCGAGGTCGCGGCTGGGCTTGTGCCTGCTCAGGCGAGCCAACCGGGATGATCACTCCATGCGGACGTTTGAGCTTCCACGAATGGGTATCGGCGTCGTTGTCGAGTCCTCCTCGACGCACGTCGAGCTCTTCGCCCGACATCCGGGAGCGGCGATCCTCTACGGGAACGAGGAGGAACTTCCTGGAAAGGTGAGGTGCCTTCTCGAGAGGATGAGTGCGGTGGCCGTTTGTGAGATGTCCGACTGGTTTTCCGAGGTTGGCTCAAGCTACCGGGATCGCCTGCGCCAGATTGTCCGGTTGTCCTTCGAAGGGCAAGGCGTGTGAACACGGTACAAGCGTTCTCACGCTAGGTCCGCTTGGACCGGGCAAAATGCTCATGCCGAGCGTGGCAGCTCGATTCACCTCTTGATTTCGGCGGCGCCCTTGGCGTGACAGTCAACCAGGATTTGCTCGATTTTCAGGACTAGGTCCTCTGCTTCGTCGGGCCAGCCACGGAGTTTGGGTAGTTCGGCGGTTCGACTCATCAACCCGTGCAGGACGTCGCGCCTCTTGTCCCATCCTTCGAGGCAGGTGGCGGCGGCTTCGGGGTCTCGTATCGGGATGAGGGCCCCTGTGACCCGGTCCTCGAGCAAGTCTGGTGCGGAGCAATTGGAGGTGGAGAGAATCGGAAGACAGGATGCCCGAGCCTGGGCCAGCACGGCGGCAAAGCCGTCTTCGATTGAGGGGAAATAGAAAGCATCTGCCCATGCGTACTCATTGGGCAGGTCGTGTTCTGGAACGCGCGGCCTAATCTCAAACTCGGGCCTTCTGCGGACGAGGTCAGCAACACCATGGTCGACAGAGCCGACAAACCGGAACTTCATCTTGGATGAGAGCCGGCGCACGACCTCGAGGTGGTCGAGCAGACCCTTTCGAAGGGACAAAGTTCCAACGGTCAAGATTCTGAGGGGATCTCCCCGTAAGACCCTGGAGGTTCGCGCCTTCAGCGCTGATGGTGAGGAGCGGAACCGCTCCACATCAACGCCCAGTGGGTTCATCCAGACCTTCTCTGAAGGCACGTCCTCATCGAGGAATGTCTGATACGCAAAGGTGGAGAGTGTTTCGATGACATCGGCCTTTGCGTACTCACGGATCTCCCGTGCGATCCGCCAAGCGCTCGGGCGCTCGACGGGCCGACCGGCGCGATGCTCTTCCTCCGCCAGGATTCGTGCTTGCGTCCGCACGTGCGACGAACCTCGCGCGAGCACCTTGACCGTCGGCCGTTCCCGAAGTGCGTCGAAACACTCCTCTGCGACGCCGCTCATCGCGTATACGGCGTCCCAATTTTCTGCTGACAGGGCCGAGGCAGCCTGCCGGCCAAACCATTCGTGAGCAAAGGCTTCCGTGCGTTCGTTTGTCCCAACCATGAGCTCAAGGAGTCGTACTACGACCCCGTGAGGTACGAAGCCGAAAGCGCGCGAGGCATCCACGCCAAATTGCTCCAAGAGACGCATCGGGTAGTTCGTGAAAATGTGCGTCTCGACGCCCAGTTCCTGCAGCGCGCGGCAGACATGGAACACGTGAAACCTCCCGGGGACCACGAGAGCGATCTTGGGCCGTTTCACGCGGCGCGCAGTATGTCTTGCTGTCCTCGGTTCGGCCAACTACGATCGCGTTCCAAGCGGACTTTGTTCCTTCGGGGAGTTCAGCTCCCCGAGCGGATCTCTTGGTTAGAGGCATCGAGCCCGTCGAGGCACTCCGCACGTCGCGTACGCGAAGGGCATTTCAAGGGAAGTCCTCATTGAAGGCGACGCATTGGCAATGCATTCGAGGACGAAGAGTTCGACCTTGTCTGCGAGTTCGGGGTTCTTCATCACATCAAGACCCCCGCATCAGCCATCGGTGAAATGCTCAGGGTCGCCAAGAAGGCAATCTTCATTTCGGACTCGTCAAGCAAACGCTAGATCTACTTGGGTGTGGCCCCTGGCCAACCTCTTCAAAACGAGAGGTCGAGGCTACTCCCTTCAAAAGGCGATGGTCTCGCGTACTCGTACTCCGTTTTCACCAATTGCGACCAGATCAAGCGGAAGTGCAAGGGGATCACATCGCTAACACGATGCCTGCCGGAACCGACCCCTACCGAACGTGCGGTCACGTAGCTCCGCTGGCGTAAAGCGGTAGGACGGCCGCGGCTATCCGATGGGACCCGTCTCGCTGAGCTTCGTCTCGAGGGCCTTCTGGAGGACCTTGTCTGCCTCGGGCGACGTGAAGCCCCGATGCTGCAGGATCTTCCAGAGCCTCCCGACGAGTGCCTCCGGCGGCGTGGGGAGCTGGAGGTAGTCGTTCGCGCCTGTCTGGATGCCGAACGCGAACTCCGACCGTGACACGCGGGGCGCGGTGAGCACGATGGG
>CAZXSG010000721.1:0-3271 GCA_964643185.1 uncultured Holophagales bacterium | reverse complement strand
CGTCGGCCTCCCGAGCCGCGGCGCGCGCCTTCTCTTTCGAGAAGAGCTGCTCGAAGAAATCGAAGAGGTCGGGAGCCCGCGGCGACGCGTCGTCGACGGCGAAGATGCCCTGCGACTCGATGCGCTCGACGAAACGTGCCCGCACGATCTCGCGCTCCCTGCGCGAGGGGCCCTCGGCCGACACGAGCACCAGCTTGTGCACGGGCCCGAGGTTGTAGGGCGCGGGCACGACACGCCGCACGCTCACCGAGGGTCCGCAGGCCGAGATCAGGAAAGAGAGGACGGAAACGGCAGCAACGAGAAGGGCTCGATGCATGGTCACTCCTCGAAGACGGTGGGGAAGAGCAGGAACGCCGCGGTCGTCATGGCCCCGGTGAACGAGACGAGGAGCTTCACATGCTCGATACCGGCGAGGAACGAGGGATCCGTCGCGGCGATGCGCGTTCCGGTGACGGCCCCGATGAGTGGAGGCAGCAGGAGCGGGATCGCGAGAACGGGGAACAGGCTGCCCTTCGACTGGGCCTTCGCCACGATGGCCGCGACGAACGTCGAGGCCGAGGCCAGCGCGAGGTCGCCCAGGACGAGCAGCGTGACGAAGAGCGCGGGCCCGGCGATGTCGAACGACAGCATCGCGAGGAAGAGCGGCACCACCACGATGTTCACCACGAGGAGGAGCGCGAGATTGAAGAGCAGCTTGCCCAGGAGGACCGCGGCCGGTGGCGCCGTGAGCCGGAGGGCGTGCGCGGTGCCGGTCTCCTCTTCCGTCACGAACGAGCGGGCGAGGCCGCTCAGGGCCGAGAAGAAGAGCACGATCCAGAGGAGCACCGAGTTCACCGTGGGGCGATCTTCGGGCGCGAGGCTCGTGGGTCCCACGGCGTACCCGGCGAGCACGAGAACGCAGATGGAGAAGAGGAGAAGCGTCGACAGCGCGACCCGCGTGCGCAGCTCGGTGCGGACGTCCTTGCGGAAGACGGCCCATCCGGCCGCGAGGAGGCTCTTCAATGGCCCTCTCCGAGGTCGAGCGTCGCGCTCGCGAGACCCAGGTCCCGCGGATCGTTCGACGCGATGATCGCGACGCCCCCTCGGGCCCGCTGCGCTTCCACGATCATCGCCACGGCGCGGAATCCCTCGGCATCGAGGTTGGCCGAGGGTTCGTCGAGGAGCAGGAACGAAGGCATGCGTGAGGTCGCGAACGCCAGCTTGAGACGCTGCCTCTGCCCCGTCGAGAGCGTGCGCGTCGGGACGCTCGCCGCGCGGCGGGGGAGCCCGAGGCTCTCGAACTGGCTGCGGGCCGTCTTTTCGTCGAACGGGAAGCCCGACACCTCGTGGAAGAACTGGAGGTTCTCGAGACCGGAGAGCTCGCCGTAGAGCGCGAGATCGGGGGCGGCCCAGCCGAGGAACGGCCGCACGGAGACGGCATCGAGCCGGAGTCCGCCGTCTCTTTCGAAGACCACGGATCCCAGGCTGGGCCGGATGAGACCGGCAATCGTCTTGAGAAGCGTCGTCTTGCCCGCGCCGTTCCGCCCGGAGATGCCGAGCGCCTGGCCACCGGCCACCTCGAACGAAAGCGGACCGAAGATGCGACGACCCGAAAAGGACCTCGAGAGGTTCTCGGCAATGAGGCGCATGCCTGCCGAGGATAGCGACTGCGACAATCCGATGGGATGAGTCAGGTGCGTGACCCGGGAGAAGCGGCGCAAACGGCGGAACCGCGACCCCAGCTGAAGGGTCGGATCCTGGGTGTCATCGTGTTCTTCCTCGTCCTCGTGTGGCGGGCCACGCTCCGGATACGGCTCGTGGGCGAAGAGAACCGCCGTGCCCTCGATGCCGCAGATATGCCCGTGCTCCACGCGCTCTGGCATCAGCGCCTCGCGCTCGGAATCCTCCGCCATCCGTGGAGAGGCGCCATCACCATGGCCTCGCTGAGCGAGGACGGCGCCATCATCGCGACGTTCCTGAAGCTCTGGGGGTTCCTCACCGTGCGGGGCTCCTCCTCGCGGGGCGGCGCGACGGCCATCGCCGATCTCCACGACGCCATCGTGACCCGCCGGGCCCGCTGGGCCGCACTCACGACGGACGGTCCCCGCGGGCCCGCACGCAAGAGCAAGCCCGGAATCGCCTGGCTCGCGACGCAGCTCGGCGCGCCCGTGCTGCCCACGGGAACCTCGTCCGCGAGACCGCGCTTCCTGCGCTCGTGGGACCGGTTTCTCGTACCCCTTCCGTTCTCGCACTGCGTGGTCGTTTTCGGACCCGTGGTCGGGAGGGTCGAGGGCGAATCGGATGCCGATTTCCTCGTGCGGGTCGACGAGGCCGTCGACGCGGCCACGGCCGAAGCCGATCGCCTCATGGGCGTGATGAATGCACCACGATTTCGGGAGAAGAAGGAAACTCCGGCGCGATGAGCTCCTACGAGTCCGTTTCCCTCGTGACCCTCGAAGCCGTGCGGGCCGCCCGGGACCGCGTCGCGCCTCATGTGCACGTGACCCCCGTGCTCCGGTCCCGGACTCTCGACGCCCTGGCGGGCGCCGAGGTTCACCTCAAGGCCGAGGTCTTCCAGCGGGCCGGGGCCTTCAAGGCGCGCGGGGCGTTTTCGCGCCTCACGCTCCTCACGGCGGGCGAGAGAGAGCGCGGGGTCGTGGCCTTCTCCTCGGGGAACCACGCCCAGGCCGTCGCCCTCGCCGCGCGGGATCTCGGGGTGCGGGCGACCATCGTGATGCCGAAGGATGCTCCCGCGGCAAAGATCGCCGGCACGAGAGGCTATGGAGCCGAGGTCGTTCTCTACGAGCGGGGCGTCGAGAGCCGCGAGGCCATCGCGGCGCGGATCGTCGAGGAAACCGGCGCGATCCTGGTTCCGCCCTTCGACGACGACGCGGTGATCGCGGGCCAGGGGACTCTGGCGCTCGAGCTCCTCGAGCGAGTACCCGATCTCGACGCCGTCGTCGCGCCTTGTGGTGGGGGGGGGCTCCTTTCGGGGATCTCCGTCGTCTTCGCCGCCCTCCGCGAGCGTGCCGCGGTTTGGGGCGTCGAGCCCGAAGCAGGCAACGACATGTCGTTATCCCTCGCCGCGGGAGAGCCGGTCGAGATTCCGGTTCCGAAGACGATCGCCGACTCGTTGCAGACGACCCGGCCGGCCCTGAGGACGCTCGCGCACATCGCGTCCCTCTCCCGGGGCGTCGTCCTCGTGAGTGACGAAGAGCTGCGGACGAAGATGAGGTTCGCGGCGGAGCGGCTCAAGATCGTGGTGGAACCCGGGGGCGTGGCCGCTCTCGCG
>CAZXSG010000720.1:0-3272 GCA_964643185.1 uncultured Holophagales bacterium | reverse complement strand
CTCGGCACCGCGCTCGCCGTGGCCCTGCTGGGACAAAAGCGCGTCGCCGATCCCTCGGTCTCGTACGTCGAAACCGTGCCGGGCTCGCGCGGGGCCGGCGTGGCGTTTCTCACGGAGCTGGGGATGGCGTTCGGGATGATGTCCCTCGTCCTCGCCGTCTCGAACGACCACGCGCTCGCGCGCTTCACGGGTCTCTTCGCGGGCGCCCTCGTCGCCGCGTACATCGCACTCCTCGCGCCGCTCTCGGGCATGAGCCTCAACCCCGCCCGCACGTTCGGGTCCGCGGCGTTCACGCGGCGCTTCCGCTTCCTGCCACTGTACGTGGTCGCGCCCGTCCTCGGGATGCTCCTCGCCGCCGAGGCGCACGCACGCCTCCTGCCGGCGCGGACGGTCCACTGCGCGAAGCTGAGCCACGGAGACGGGGACTGTCCCTTCATCTGCAGCGGCGGCAGTGAGCGCGGCGTCCTGCGGCGCCGCGGCAGGCCCTGAAACCACAGTCCCCTCCCGGCATCCAACCTCACAGCAACCAGGAGGGCCCCGTGTACGACGTGATCATCATCGGAACCGGTGCGGGTGGCGGTACGCTGCTCCGCGCCCTGGCACCCACAGGCCGGAAGATCCTCGTTCTCGAGCGCGGGGAATACGTCCCGCGCGAGAAGGAGAACTGGGATTCGCGCTCGGTGAACGTCGAGGGACGTTACGGCACGAAAGAGGTCTGGAAGGACAAGGACGGCAAGGACCTTCACCCCCACACGAACTACTGGGTGGGCGGGAACACGAAGTTCTACGGCGCCGCGCTGTTCCGCCTTCGCGAGGAGGACTTCGGCGAGCTGAAGCACCACGGAGGCGTTTCTCCCGCGTGGCCGATCGCGTACGCCGACCTCGAGCCCTACTACCAGAGGGCCGAGACGATGTACCACGTGCACGGCACGCGGGGCGAGGACCCCACGGAGCCCTGGTCGAGCGGTCCGTTCCCGTATCCGGCCGTGAGCCACGAGCCGCGCATCCACCAGCTCGCCGAGGACTTCGCCCGCCAGGGCGCGAAGCCCTTCCACGTACCGCTCGGCATCCAGCTCGACGAGAAGAGCCCGCGGAAGAGCGCGTGCATCCGCTGCGCGACCTGCGACGGCTTTCCCTGTCTCGTCTCGGCGAAGTCCGACGCGGAGACGTGCGGCGTCGTGCCCGCGCTCGCCCACGAGAACGTCACGCTCCTCACCGGAGCGAAGGTCACGAAGCTCGAGACCTCGCCCTCGGGGCGAGAGATCACGGGCGTCGTCGTGGAGCGCAACGGCGCGGTCGAGCGCTATGCCGGCGCCGTCGTCGTCGTCTCGGCCGGCGCCATCAACTCGGCCGCGCTCCTCCTCCGCTCGGCGAACGACAAGCACCCGAACGGTCTCGCGAACTCGTCCGACACCGTGGGCCGCCACTACATGGGGCACATCAACTCCGTGCTCATGGCCGTGTCGAAGTGCCCGAACCCCACGGTGTTCCAGAAGACGCTCGCGCTCAACGACTTCTACTTCGGCTCGAAGGACTGGCCGTTCCCGATGGGACACATCTCCTTCGTCGGCAAGCTGGACGGTGTCGCGCTCTCCGCGGGCGCCCCCGCCATCGCGCCCGGCTTCACGCTCGACATCATGGCGCGGCACTCTCTGGACTTCTGGCTCACCTCGGAGGATCTGCCCGACCCGCGCAACCGGGTCACCTTGGATCGGGACGGCGGCATCGTCCTCTCGTACACGGTCAACAACGAGGAAGGTCACAAACGCCTGGCCGTGAAGCTCAAGGAGCTCATGAAGGGACAGTCGGGCTGCGGCCTCCACGGTCACGACTGTCACCAGGGGCTCTTCTCGCGGAACCTCTTCGTGGGCGAGCGCATCCCGCTCGCGGGCGTTGCGCACCAGAACGGCACGCTCCGCTTCGGGCACGACCCGAAGACCTCGGTGCTCGACGTGAGCTGCAAGGCCCACGATCTCGACAACCTCTACGTCGTGGACGGCAGCTTCTTCCCGTCGAGCGCGGCGGTGAATCCGGCGCTGACCATCATGGCGAACGCGCTCCGCGTGGGGGACCATCTGATCGCCCGTCTCGAAGGGAGGGCGTCATGAGTGCCGTGAAGGGCCGCGCGCTCCGGGGCTTCCTCCTCCTCGCGGCGCTCCTGTCGCTGGCCGCGGCGTTTGCCCCCGGGGCCCGCGGCGAGGTCGTCGCGGTGGACGCCGTCGGCCTGACCGTCTCGGATATGGATCGCTCTCTCGACTTCTTCACCCGCGTGCTGCCGTTCGAGACGGTGTCCGACGTCGAGGTCGCGGGCGAGAGCTGGGAGCACCTTCAGGGTCTCTTCGGCGTGAGGATGCGCATCGTGCGGCTGCGGCTCGGAGCGGAGTCCATCGAGCTGACCGAGTACCTCGCCCCGCGCGGGCGGCCGATCCCGCCGGACGCGAGGAGCAACGACCTCGCGTTCCAGCACGTCGCGATCGTCGTGTCCGACATGGAGAAGGCTTACGCGCACCTCCGGAAGCACCGGGTCGCGCACGCGTCGACCGGCCCGCAGCGTCTGCCCGATTCGAACCCGAATGCCGGAGGAATCAAGGCCTTCTACTTCAAGGACCCCGACGGCCATGCGCTCGAGATCATCTGGTTCCCGAAGGGGAAGGGCGACGGGCGCTGGCAGACTCCGACCGGCAAGCTCTTCCTCGGGATCGACCACACGGCGATCGCCGTCGCCGACACCGAGGCCTCGCTGAAGTTCTACCGCGACACGCTGGGCCTTCGGCTCGCCGGCGAGAGCGAGAACTTCGGAACGGAGCAGGAGCACCTCAACAACGTCTTCGGCGCGCGTCTCCGGATCAGCGGCCTCCGGGCGCCCGGCGGACCGGGTATCGAGCTCCTCGAATACCTGGCTCCCCGCGACGGGCGTCCCGCCCCGGCGGACTCGAAGTCCAACGATCTGTGGCACTGGCAGACCCGGGTTCTCGTGAAGGAGATCCCCGGTGTCGAGAAGACGCTTCGCGGCGCGAGGTCGACTTTCGTGTCGCCCGGCGTCATCGCCACGCCGCGCGGCGCGGGCCTCCTCGTGCGGGACCCCGACGGCCACGCGATCGAGCTCCAGGAGAACGCACGATGAGCACCGCCGAGGACAGACGCCTCGAGGAGTCGCGAAACCGAACGAAGCACTGGAAGCGGTGGGGGCCCTACCTCTCCGAGCGTCAGTGGGGCACGGTGCGCGAGGATTACAGTGAGCACGGCTCGGCCTGGGAGGACTTTCCCTTCGA
>CAZXSG010000719.1:0-3280 GCA_964643185.1 uncultured Holophagales bacterium | reverse complement strand
AGGTCAGGCTCTGTTCGGTTTCCCCATCGGCAAGTGGCTTCCGTACAGTCTCACGCGCACCTGGCACGTCCAGACCGGCGTCTTCTGGATCGCGACGGCGTTCCTGGCCGCGGGCCTCTTCCTCGCGCCCGTCATCGGTGGCCACGAGCCGAAGCACCAGCGACTGGGCGTCAACGTGCTGTTCGGAGCGCTCCTCCTCGTGGTGGTGGGATCGCTCGCGGGTGAGTACGCCGCGATCCACCAGGTGCTGCCCCTCGACCTGAGCTTCTGGTTCGGGCACCAGGGCTACGAGTACGTCGATCTCGGCCGCGCGTGGCAGATCGCGCTCTTCGGCGGCCTCGTGCTGTGGCTCGTCCTCATGCTCCGCGCGATTCTCCCCGTCGCCCGCGTGCGCGACGACGGGCGCTCTCTCGTGCTCATGTTCACGGGCTCCACGGTCGCCATCGGCCTTCTCTACGGCGCGGGCTTCTTCTTCTCGGCCAAGACGCACCTCTCCGTGATGGAGTACTGGCGCTGGTGGGTCGTCCACCTCTGGGTCGAAGGGTTCTTCGAGGTCTTCGCCACGGCCGCCATCGCGCTTCTCTTCGCCAAGCTCGGCCTCGTGGACAAGAAGCACGCGGGCGGAGCGGTCATCGCCTCCTCGGCACTGTTCCTCTTCGCCGGAATTCCCGGCACGTTCCACCATCTGTACTTCAGCGGCACGCCCACGTCGATCATGGCGATCGGCGCGAGCTTCAGCGCGCTCGAGGTGGTGCCGCTCACGCTCATCGGGATCGAGGCGTTCCGCACGAGCCGCCTGCAGGGCGTGGTTCCGTGGATGACGACGTATCGCTGGCCCATCCGCTTCTTCGTGGGGGTCGCGTTCTGGAACCTCGTGGGCGCCGGCGTCTTCGGCTTCCTCATCAATCCGCCCATCGCGCTCTACTACATGCAGGGCCTCAACACGACGCCCGTCCACGCGCACACGGCGCTCTTCGGGGTCTACGGGCTCCTGTCGCTCGGGCTCATGGTCCTCCTCGCCCGCGTCCTCACCGGCGCGCGCGTCTGGCGCGAGGCGGCGCTCCGCAACGCGTTCTGGGGGATGAACGTGGGCCTCGCGCTCATGGTCGTCCTGAGCCTCCTGCCCATCGGCCTCGCACAGACCTGGGCGAGCGTCGAGCACGGTCTCTGGTATGCCCGCAGCGCAGACTTCCTGCAGCTGCCCGCCCTCCAGTCGCTGCGCTGGATGCGCATCGTGGGCGACACGGTGTTCCTCGGCGGCGTGGCGAGCCTGCTCTGGTTCTTCGTGGGGCTCCTCACCGGCTGGAGCTATCAGGATGCGGGTTCCCGTGAGGTGGAGCCGGCCCTGGCCCTTCCGACCGCCGGCTGATCCTCTTCCACCCGCGGCTTCGACGCCGTCTCTCGAAATGGAATTTCGGGAGACGGCATTTCCCTTTTCGAGGGCCTTCTTCGTTATGCTCCGGGCAACGAACATGTCACCGACGACCCTCGACGCGGACGCCGTCGTCTCGGCGCTTTCGCGTCCGCGGCCTCCGGCGCGGACCGCGCTCTCTTACAGGGCCGGTCTCCTCGTGGTGAGCGGCCTGATGATCCTGCTGGGCCTCGTCTACCTGGCTGTCGTCGGGGCCGCGCTCGCGTTCGATCTGTGGCTCCTCTACCAGACCGCCGGCGAGCTGCGGCACGGCCTGAGGGGCGCTCTACTGCTCTGTGTGCCGCTCTTCGGCGCCCTCCTCTTCACCGTCTTCCTGGTGAAGCCGCTCATCGCGCCGCGACGACACGAGAGGCCCGTCGTTTCGCTCCACCCCACAGAGGAGCCGTTTCTCTTCGATTTCATCGCGCGCCTCGCGCGAAAGGTGGGTGCTCCGGTGCCCGACCGCATCGACGTGGACTCCATGATCAACGCGTCGGCCGGGCTCCACTTGGGCATGGTGGAACGCAAGAACGGCCGCCTCGTGCTCACGATCGGCCTGCCCCTCGCGGCGGGGCTTTCGCTCCGAGAGCTGACGGGCGTGCTCGCGCACGAGCTGGGACATTTCCGCCAGGGCGCGGGCATGCGTCTGTCGCGGCTCGTGTCGCAGGTCAATCTGTGGCTGGCCCGCCTCGCGTTCGAGCGCGACGGTTGGGACGTGATGCTCGTGGGGATGTCGGAAGATCGAGAGCAGCACGTCTTCACCCGGCTCCTCCTGTGGTGCGTTCGCGGGCTCGTCTTCGTCACCCGGCTCGTCGTGATGGGGCTCGCCTGGCTGGGGCATGTGATGTCGTTCTGGCTCACGCGGCAGATGGAGCTCGACGCGGACCGTTGGGAGGCGCTCGTCGCGGGTGAGACCACGTTCCGGGAGACGTCCTGGCGGCTCCGCGTCCTCAACGCGGCGTCGCAGGTGGCCTACGACGATCTGTCGAACGCCTATCGGGAAGGCCGGCTCGCCGACGATTTCCCCGCGTTCGTGATCGACAAGGCGACCTCGCTTCCTGCGCCGCTCGTCACCCATCTCGAGGCGCTTTTCCTGGAATCGAAAACCGGGCTCTTCGATTCGCACCCCTCGGATGCCGAGCGGATCGAAAGGGTGGCTGGCTACGGAGAAGGCATCTTCGACGTGCCGGGCCCGGCGTCGGGCCTCTTCCGCGATTTCCAGGCGCTCTGCAAGCGCGTCACCCTGCAGCACTACCGCACCGAGCTGGGCGTCGCGGTGAAGGTGAAGACGCTCGTGGGAACCACCGAGATGGTGAGCCAGGGAAAGGTCCGGAGCGCCCGGCGGGACGACACGCTGCGGTATTTCCAGGGGCTCATCACGTCGCGCCGGCCGTTCTTCCTCGGCGTGAGCGGTGTGCCCGCGGCGCCTCCTGATGCGCTCTCGCGTCTCAGGGCCGCGCGCCAGGCGTTCGAGGCGGCTCTTCCGAAAGCGAAGGAGGCGTTCGAGAAGCAGGAGATGGCCCAGTCGCTGCGTTTCGGGGCCTCGGCCGCGGAGTCGCTCGTGAATGCCGGAGTTCCCTTCGACGCCACGCCGTTCGGCATCCCGACCTCGAACGCCTGGGCCATCCGGCGCGCCACCGAGCGGGCGGAGGTTCTGGAAGGCGAGTCGGCCGCGGGCGTGGCGCATGTCGAGAAGGTTCAGCGCGCGCGCATCCTGCTCGCCCTCGCGAGCCTCGACGACGCGGCCCTGCGGGAGAAAGCGGCACTGTCCGAGGCGGAACGCGAGAAGGCGCGTGGCCTCGTGCGCACGCTCTTCGCGCTGGAGGCCACGGCACGGCCCTTCGGCGGGATCCCCGTATTCGTCCCGTC
>CAZXSG010000718.1:0-3281 GCA_964643185.1 uncultured Holophagales bacterium | reverse complement strand
GGAGCTGAAGAGCGCCGGAGCTCGCGAAACCTCGGGAGAGCCCGCGCGTATATTCTCCCAAGGAGAATAGTTCGTGCCGCGATCAGAGCCTCCGGTCGAGTCGCTCCTGCCCCTGACCCCCGTGGTCCTCGAGCTGCTTCTCTCCCTCGCCGACGGCGAGCGGCACGGCTACGCGATCCTCCTCGACGTCGAGGAACGCACCGGCGGCCGGCTCCGGCTCCTGCCGGGTTCTCTCTATCGCGCGCTCCACCGGCTCCGCGAGCAGGGTCTCGTGGAGGAGTCGGACGCGCGAGGCACCGATGAGAGGCGCCAGATCTTCCGGCTCACACCACGCGGACGCGCCGTCGCGGTCGCCGAAGCGCGGCGCCTCGAAGACACCGTGGCGACCGCGCGGGCGCGGCGTCTCCTTCCCAGGGAGGCCCGATGACCAGCCCCGCGTTCTACCGGCTCCTCCTTCGCCTCTATCCGGAGAGCTTCCGCGACGACTACGGCGACGCGATGGCACGCGACGCCGCGGCCCTTCTTGCACGGAGTCGCGAGCGAAGAGGCCTCCTGGGGCCGCTCCTCCTCTGGCCCGCGCTCGTTCTCGACGCGCTTCGCGGCGGCCTCGCCGAACGACGTTCCCAGCCTCGTCCCCTCCGCGACCCCAGGAGGCCCAGCATGCTCGAAACTCTCCTGCACGACCTCCGCACGGCCGCGCGCGGACTGCGCCGCTCGCCGGGCTTCACGGCGTCCGTCGTGGCGACGCTCGCGCTGGGCATCGGCGCCAACAGCGCGATCTTCACTGTCGTGAATGCCGTCCTCCTGAAGCCTCTCCCCTATGCCGAGCCCGACCGTCTGATGCTCCTGTCGGAGACGAACCCCGAGCGGGGCTGGAAGGAAGCGGAGCTGTCCGCGGCGAACTATCTGGACTGGCGCGAACAGTCGAAGACGTTCTCGGGCATGGCGGGCTACTACGACGGCGTGGGACAGGTCGCCCTCGCGGCGGGAGGAACTGCAGATTCGGAAGAACCATCGATGGCCAAGATCATGGCCACGGCAGGCGATCTCTTCGGCGTCCTCGGCGTCCCGCCCGCACTCGGTCGCGCTTTCGAGGAGAAGGAAACCTGGAGCGATGACTCCAAGGTCGCCATCCTCTCGGATGCCCTCTGGCGCACGCGCTTCCGGGGAGACCGGTCGATCCTCGGACGCAAGATCTCTCTCGGTGGCGTGCCCGTCACCGTCGTCGGAGTCATGCCTGCCGGCTTCCACTTCGTGTTCGAGGACACCGACCTCTGGGTACCCGCCGGCTGGGAGCGGGCGAGCCGCACCCTTCCCCGTTTCCGCCGCGCGCACGGACTCCGTGTCGTGGGGCGTCTCGCGCCCTCCGCAACGCTCGAGAGTGCGCGCAAGGAGCTGTCGGCCATCGCCGCACGGCTCGAGAAGCAGTATCCCGATACGAACACGCTCATGGGCGCGGGCGCGCGGCCGCTCCACGACTATCTCGTCGGCGACACACGACGTCCGCTGCTCCTGCTCCACGCGGCCGTCGCGCTCATCCTTCTGATCGCCTGCGCGAACGCGGCACATCTCCATCTCGCACGGTCTGCCGCGCGCACGCGGGAGATGGCCGTGCGCGGCTGCCTCGGCGCGTCCCGCGGACGTCTGATTCGCCAGGCATTCCTTGAAAGCTCGCTCCTCGCCGTCGCGGGCGGAGGCTTCGGCCTCCTCATCGCGCGATTCGGAATCCCCGCGCTTCTCGCGAAGGTCCCCAAGGGCCTCCCCCGCCTCAGCGAGATCTCGCTCGACGGCTCGGTCCTCCTGTTCACGGCGGCTCTCGCGGCGATCACCGTGCTCCTCGCGGGAATCGCTCCCGCGCTCGAAGGCGCCCGCACCGATCTCGACGCCGTCCTCCGGAGCGTCGTGCGCGGCGAGTCGCGCTCCCGGGCCCGCACGCGCGACCTCCTCGTCGCCCTCGAAGTCGCGCTCGCCGTCACAGTTCTCGCGGGCGCCGCGCTCCTCGTGAGAAGCCTCGATCGGCTCACCCGCGTGGATCCGGGCTTCGATGCCACCAACGTCGTGACGGCCCGTCTGTCGCTCCCGGGCAACGGGTACCGCGACGAAGCGGCCGTGTCGGCGTTCACGGACCGGCTTCTCGACGGCGTGCGCGCGGTGCCCGGAGTCGAGAGCGCCGGAATCGTCCGCGCGCTTCCCCTCACGGGCTCGGGCTGGACGAGCGACATGGCCGTGGAGGGCCGAGGCCGCGAGGACTTCGGGATCGAGATCTCCCACCGGGAGATCACCCCCGGCTATCTCGCGACCCTGCGCGTGCCCATCCTCGAAGGGCGCGACTTCGGCCCCGCCGATCGGGAAGGCGCGCCCAACGTCGTGCTGGTGAACGAGGCGCTCGCCCGTACGTACTTCCCACAAGGCGACGCAGTGGGCCGGCGCATCGCGTTCGATCGGTATCCTGATGAGAACTCGCAGTGGAGAACGATCGTCGGGGTCGTCGGCTCGGAGCGGCGTGTGTCGCTCGGCGTCGCCCCCCGGCCCGAAGTCTTCGCGCCCCTCGCGCAGGACATGACCCGCGGCTTCGCGCTCGTCGTGCGCACGCCGCTCGGGCTCGAGGTCGTCGCCACGCTCAAGGAGAAGATCTCCGCGATCGATCCGTCGATTCCGCTCCACCAGGTGAGGACGCTCGCCGAGGTGCGCGACGTCTCGCTCGCTCGGGAGCGCTTTCTCCTCACGCTCTTCGGACTGTTCGGTCTCCTCGCGCTCTTCCTTTCGGTCCTAGGCGTCTACGGCGTGACGTCGCACGTTGCCGCGCGGCGCGTGCGGGAGATCGGCGTCCGCATGGCACTCGGCGCGGACGCTCGTAAGGTCGTTACCGGAATGCTGCGACAGGGCCTCCCGCCCATCGCGCTCGGAATTCTTATGGGCATCGGCGGCGCGCTCTTCCTGGGGCGGGGACTGTCGAGCCTCCTCTACGAGGTGAAGTCCACCGACCCGGCGGCGCTCGCGGCGTCCGCCGCCGCTCTCCTCCTGGCCGGTACGATCGCCGTCTGGCTGCCGGCCCGTCGCGCGTCCCACCTGGATCCGGCCGAGGTGCTCCGCGCGGAATAGCCCATTTCGGCGCCCAGGGTGGACCGCGCGATCGGAGCGAAACCGTCCACACGGTGTTTCCAATCGGTGGCTAGGCTGCGGATCCTTCACAGCCTAAGCTACGCCTACCGGGGCATATACTGCGAGGCAATGAGAGAGGACGCGGTAGTTGGCAAGGAGAAGCCCGAACTCCACGGAAC
>CAZXSG010000717.1:0-3288 GCA_964643185.1 uncultured Holophagales bacterium | reverse complement strand
CTTCGACGTGCCCGAGTACACGGGAGAGGTCACGGCGCTCGGAGCGACCCGCCTGCTCGAGGCCATCCGGGAGGTCGGGCTCCGGCCGCGCTTCTACCAGGCCTCCTCGTCGGAGATGTTCGGAAAGGTCGTGGAGACGCCCCAGCGCGAGACGACGCCGCTGTATCCGCGCAGCCCGTACGGCGTCGCGAAGGTCTACGCGCACTAGATCACGATCAACTACCGCGAGTCCTACGGGCTCTTCGCGGTGAGCGGAATCCTGTTCAATCACGAGTCGCCCCGCAGGGGCGAGACGTTCGTGACGAGGAAAATCACGCGGGCGCTCGGCCGCATCGTCACGGGCGTTCAGCAGAAGATCTACCTCGGCAACCTGGACGCGCGGCGCGACTGGGGTTTTGCCGGGGACTACGTCGAGGCCATGTGGCGCATGCTCCAGGCCGAGACGCCCAACGACTACGTCGTCGCTTCGGGTGAGACCCACACGGTGCGGGAGTTCTGCGAGAAGTCGTTCCGTGCCGCGGGCATCCCCTTGGAGTGGCGCGGCACGGGCGCGGAGGAGAAGGGCCACGACGCGCGGGATGGCCGCATCCTCATCGAAGTGGATCCCAAGTACTTCCGTCCCGCCGAGGTGGATCTCCTGCTCGGGGACCCCTCACGAGCGCGCGCCGAGCTTGGCTGGTCGCAGAAGGTGACGTTCGACGGGCTCGTCGGGATGATGGTGGAGTCGGATCTGGCTCTCGCCCGGCGCGAGGCGGGGGCTTCCGTAGGCGTGTGAAGCCGCAGCGCCCGGCAGACGCCAGCGCGATGGGCGCTCTTCTCGCGGACGTTCTCTCCTTCGGCTGGTCCCTCCCGGCCTCGATCGCGGCGGGCGCCGGAATGGGCTGGCTCGTCGATCGCTTCGCGGGGACGTTCCCGTGGTTCACGTTCGGCCTCGGTGGCCTGGGAGCGGTGGGCGGACTCTGGCAGCTATCGAAAGAGGCGGCCCGGCTCGCCGAGCCGAAAGAGCCGAAAAAAGAGCCGAAAGAGCAGCAAGACACCCAAGCGTCGGAGCCGCCGAAGCCCCTCGATTCGGATCCTCCCGCATGAATCCGGCGACGCTCAAGCTCGCGGTCGCGCTCGCCCTCCTCGGCGCGACGGGCCTCGGAGCCATGGGTCTCTTCGTCCCGGCGCTCGCCTTGACTCTGGGGGCCTCCGTGGCTATCGTCTCGGCGCTTTGGCTGTCGAACCTCGTGGGGCGCCTCGTGGCGTCTCCCCGCGGTGCGACCGCGAGCGGGATCAACGGAAAACAGGCCGCCTCGAGCACACTTCGGTACGGTGTCCTCGGCCTCGCTCTCTGGGGCGGGACGAGAGCCGTACCGGGCGAGATTCCCTGGTTCCTCGCGGGGCTCTCGGCGGTCGTCGTCGCGGTAGCGATCGAGGGCGTGCGGGAATTCTCGCAAGCATCTCGGGAGCAGCCGGGCGAGCGGCGCGACGGTATTTGAAGCTTTGAAGATCGAGACGACGAGCGACGGCGGCTCTTCGGAGGCGGCGGGCGAGGCGAGATGCATCACGAGCATTCCATTTTCTTCGGGATCTTCAACCGGATCCTCGCGGCCCTTCTCGGGCCCGTCGAGAACGCCCCCGCGTGGTGGCGCGATGGCGTCTCGATCGGTGGCTTCCACGTGGCGGGCGTGGCCCCTCGCGGCGAGCACGGCGAGCTCCTCGGAGCCTGGATCCCCGATCACGTCGCGATGGCGCTCTTCGTCTTCATGGGCTGCGCCATCGTGTTCCCGATCCTCTCGAGGGGCTTTCGGAAGAGCGATCCCAAAGGCGCCCAGAACTTCCTCGAGGTCGTTGTCGACTTTCTCCGAGGGCTCATCAAGGAGAACATTCCGCACCACGGCGAGAAGTACCTCCCGATCGTGGGCGCGTTCTTCATCTTCATCTTCCTGAGCAACATCTGCGGGCTCTTCTTCTTCCTCCAGCCGCCCACGGCGAACCTGAACACGACGTTCGCGCTCTCGCTCACCTGTTTCCTGTTCTTCAACGCCGCGGGCATCAAGGCTCACGGGGTTTTCGGCTATCTCAAGCACTTCCTCGGCCCGATGCTCGTCATCGCCCCGCTGATGTTCGTCATCGAGATGATCGGCAACCTCGCGCGGGCCCTCTCGCTGGCGATGCGTCTCTACGGCAACATCTTCGGCGAGCACACCGCGACGTCGATCTTCTCGGGTGCGGTGCCCATTCTCATTCCGTGGCCCATGAACGCCCTCGGCGTTTTCGGCGCGCTGCTGCAAGCCTACGTGTTCACGCTCCTCACCACCGTCTACCTCGGCGGAGCGACGGCTCACGAGCATTAGAATTTGTTCAGCCCTCCGGGCCCTGAAACGCCTCCGGCGCGCTGAACTTTGATCCTGGGGGTTTCTCGATCCCCCCAGGCCCCCCACGGGGGGAGACCACATTCAAGATTCCAACGGGGCTCGCCCCGAACAACGTGACTCACCATCGGATCTCGAAAGGAGCAACCTAGGAATGCTGAAGAAAATCGTCCCCGCGGGCCTCGTCACCGCTCTCGCCCTTGCTCTCCCGAACGTCGCCCTGGCGCAGGGCGCGACCAGCGGCGGTCAGGGCTGGGGTCACCTTTCCGCTGCCATCGTCCTCGCCATCGCCGCCGCCGCGGGCGCGCTCGGTCAGGGCAAGGCCGCGGCCGCAGCCTGCGAAGGCATGGCGCGTAACCCGGGCGCCGCCGCGCAGATTCGCGCCATGGCGTTCCTGGGCCTCGTCCTCATCGAGTCCCTCGTCATCTACGCACTCGTCATCGCGTTCGTCGTCCAGGGCAAGTAGTCGCACCCGGATCGCACGCTCCGAGCCCCGTGTCCGAAAGGCGCGGGGCTTTCTGTCTTTGCCGGAGGCCGGACGATTCGGAGCGTCCTCTGGATGAATCGGGAACCCTCCTTGCATACGTAGATCCCTCAGGGGGTGACGCCAATGTGGCCGCGCCGGTCTGCTGGAACCACGACGCCGAAAAAATGGAACTTCGCCGAGGGTGATCTGCCCTATGCGGATGCTCTCTACGGTGCCGCGCTGCGCCTCACGAGGAACCGTGAGGACGCGGAAGACCTTCTCCAGGAGACGTTTCTCCGCGCCTATGCCCACTACGACGGCTTCACCGAAGGTACAAACCTCAAAGCCTGGCTCTTCCGGATCCTGAAGAACGGCTTCATCAACTCCTACCGTCACAAGAAGTCGGGCCTCCAGGAAGTGGACCTGGCGGCGAACGAGGACGGCCTCGAGGGAGCGCTCGAGCGC
>CAZXSG010000716.1:0-3293 GCA_964643185.1 uncultured Holophagales bacterium | reverse complement strand
TCGTGAGCGTGGGAAGGGTGGCGGCGAGAAACGCCGGTCGCTCGAGCACCTGTGTGAGCGCGAGGCCGGCCGCCGGGGAGACCCGGCCCTCGAGGTCCAGCGTCGAGAGCGCGAAGAAGCTCGCGAGCGCGTCGTCCGAAGGGGCGCGCTTTCGCGCGGCCCGGAGCGGGACGACGAAGCGCTCGCCGGGATCGCTCGAGGCTCGCGACTCGCGCGCGAACTCGACCTCGGCGAGGAGGGCGGCGTGATACGGCCAGCCCGGCCGTTCCGCAACCGCGGCGACGAGGAGGGGAACGAGCTCCTCGAGCCGTTGATCGGTGCGGGCGCCGGAGGGTTCCACGGGGCGCGTCGCATCCTCGAACGCGAGGACGGCGAGGAACGAGACGGCCAGGTCGGGCGCCGGCGCGACGGCGATGGTCGACCGGAGGGCCGCGACCTCGGCTTCGGGAAGGTGTGCCGGGACGAGCGCGACGAGGCGTTCACGCTCTTCGCGGTCCCTTCGGGCCGTGAGGAGGCTCGCGATGGCCAGGAGCACCGCGAACGAGGCGGCGCCCAGCCGCCCGGGCAGGCCCTTCACGGACGCGCGAGCGACGGGAGAGCGAGCGGCGGGTTGACCGGACCCGCCGCGTCGGCGCGGGCCTGCCGGCGCAGCGCGAGCCGGTCGAGGGCGGCGGGATGCACCGTGAGAGGGCTTCCCGAGACGCCGAGAGCCACGCCGGGACAGAACGACATGAGGGAAGCGTCGGGGCCGTGCGCGTCGACCTCGGCCTTGACCTGCCGGTTCAGATCGCGGAGCGAGGCCAGCTTCGGGGACTTCGCGAAGATCGAGGCGAGGCTCTCCTCGTGGAGATTGCCCACGCTCACGCGCCACTGGACGCAGGGGTAGACGTTTCCGTAGGGGTCGATCGCGACGTTGTTCGAGCCCGCGCCGCAGTGCTTTCCGCCGGTGTCGGGGGCGGGCGGTGCTGGCGTCTCATTCGCGCAGGGTTCCGCGGGCGCGCTCCCGCCCCCCGCGCGTTCCTCGTCGAAACGGTAGAGCGCGAGGAGGCCCTCGCGGGTCGGCGAGAGCGCGAGCGGGCTCTCGTCGCCGTCGTCCTTCGGGGTGACCTCGGGGTCCATCTGGAGAACGAGCCCGAGCCGTTCGGCGAGAGCGAACATCGGGCGGATCTCGCCCTCGTTCCAGCGCGTCAGGGTGGAGTTGATCTTGACGCGCAGCCCCACGCTCTTCATGGCGTCGAGGTTCGCGAGGAGCCGTTCGAAGCTCCCGGGCACGCGCGTCTGCCTCTCGTGCGTCGCGGCGGTCGCGCCGTGCAGGCTGACCTCCACCACGAAGGGGTCGACCTCGTTCTTCAGGCGCGTCGCGAGGGGAAGCGCGAGCGCGTGTCCGTTGGATTTCACGCGCACCGCGAAGCCCAGATCACGGGCCTTTCGTCCGAGCGTGAAGAAGTGGGGGTGGGCGAGCGGCTCGCCGCCCGTGAGCGTGAGATGGAAGACGCCCATCTCGGCGAGCTCGCCGAAGAGCGCCTCGTACACAGCGAGCGTCATCGGCCGGCCCGCCAGCCCGGTGTCGTTGTAGCAGAACACGCAGTCGAGGTTGCAGCGGTAGGTCAGCTCGACGAGCGCCGAGAAGAGCCGGTTCTCGCGCCAGGTGCGCGCGACGAGGTCCGAAAGAGTCACGCCCCAACCTCCACGAGGCCGCGGCTCCGAAGGTTCTCGCAAAACGCGAGGACGTCCGCGTGGAGCCGGCCCGGAGTCACGTCGAACGTGGGCTCGAGGCTCCGCGCGATGTCTTCGATGCTCGCCGCGCCGTCGATCCTCTCGAAGACGAGCGACGCGACGGACGAGAGCCCGAGCACGAGGCCGTCGTCCTGATTCAGCGCGAGGCCCTCACCGGCGACGACGCGGAACCGCACGGCGGACTTCCTCGAGAGAACGGAGGCCGGAGTGAGCGGAGTCAGCGGCGTCGCGGTCATGACGTGGATTCTTCCAGAGCCGGCCAGACCGGCTGCTCGAGGGAGAACGTGAGGGTCTTCAGGGGCACGTTCGCGAAGAGCGTCTCGAGGCTCGCGAAGAACCCGTCGCGGCGATACGGGTCGCCGTTCACGAACGGGGCGCGCGCGAAAAGCTGCGCGATCGCGCGGGCCCGCGGCAGGGGCGCGAGGCTTGCGCGCTCGCCCGGCTGGCCCTTGCGGAGGTCGACCACCGCCGAGAGCGGCCGTTCCTCGCCGGGTGCCGCGGGGCCGTAGTCGCCCGCGAAGGGGAGCGCGACGACGCGGGGTCCGTAAGGCCCGGGAAACACCGCGTTCAGCTCGTCCGAGAGCACCGCGTGGCCCTCCTCCCGGCACTTGGTCGAGAGGGTCGTCTTGCCGGCGCCGGAGCGGCCGGGAAAGAGCAGCGCGCCCTCGCCGTGCTCGACCGCTGCGCTGTGGAGGAGCGCGCCTCCCACCGATGCGAGACGGTACGCCGTGAGAACCCGGAGCACGTTCTCGAGAGCGCCGATGGCGAAGATGTCTCCCTTCGAAACGAAGAGCGCCGCGCGCGGCTCGGAGAGCGAGATGCGCGCGCAGAAGCCGGCGCCCGCGAGGCGCACGCCGGCGTCCTCCCAATCGACGTCCATCGTCAGCTCACGGCCCCGGAGATCGAGAGGCACGAAATCGCTCGCGGGCGCCTCGAAGACGCGGACCTGCGGCGGCTGGCCGAAAGGCGCCGGGGAGGCGAGTGACCCGAAGCGCGCGCGCACGGCGGCGAGGAGCTCGTCGGAAAGCCCGTCGACGAGCATCTCCTCGCGGGCGACGGGGAGCGCGATCGCGTGCGGGCCGAGCGGATCCCCCGAGAAGCGCGCGGGGAAGAGGAGCGGCTCGACGAGGTAGGCCGCGGCGAACGGCGTCATGCGGGGCGGCGCCCGAGGGCGAGGCGCAGGGCGATCGTCATCCCGCGGGCGAGCGCGTGGAAACGCGTCCGCAGCGAAACCCGTGTTCGCACCACCCCGAGGACGTCGGCGAGCGGGACGAGGCGGTCCGGGCGCTCGGCGGCGTCGCCCTGCGCGAGGAGGCGCTTCCTGAAGGGCTGGATTCCGAGAACGCGGTGCACGACGAGCTGCCCGTCGAGCGCGAACACAGCGACGTCGCCGGGCAGGAAGACCCGCCGCCGCGTGACCGGCACCCGCTGACCGGGCGAGAACGCCGGGCTCATCGAGAGGCCCTGAACGGTCCCCGTCACGTCTCCGTCTTCGAGAAAGGCGCGGAGCACCTCAGCCCGGCGCCATCCAAGCCCGTCACCCCTTACGGGCTCCC
>CAZXSG010000715.1:0-3299 GCA_964643185.1 uncultured Holophagales bacterium | reverse complement strand
AGAGCACGGGCGTTCCCAGCCGGGCCTTGGCGGCCGGACGTGCATCGGGGAAGGGCTGGGGGATGTTCTGCCCGCCGGTCTCGGTCATCTTTCGCTCAACGCGCTCCGCACTCCCGACTTTTTGCGATCAATCGGGGCAAGGTAGCACACGCCGTTCGAGAGGGTCAAAGCTGGGACACGTCGCGCGGACGGCCTGCGCCCTGCTGGTTCTCGGCGCGTCGGGGAATGTGCCCACCGCGCACGCACAGGCTCCCGCCACGCCGTCCTCGGGCGCCGTGGGGCCCGACATCCTTCCCCTTTCAGAGGTGCGCCGGGGCCAGAAGGGCTACGGCCTCAGCGTGGTGACGGGCGACGCGATCGAGCGCTTCGAGGTGGAGGTTGTGGACCTCCTCCCGAATGCCGCACCGGGCCGGGCTTACGTGCTCGTGCGTGTCTCGGGCCTCGGCCTGGAGAAGAGCGGGGTCGTCGCCGGGATGAGCGGCAGCCCCGTGTACATCGACGGGCGGCTCATGGGCGCCCTCTCGGCAACCTGGTCGTTTTCCAAAGAACCCCTGGGGCTCGTGACCCCGATCGAGGCGATGCTGGCGCTCACCGCGGAGCCCGGCTCGGCGCAGCACTCCCTGCCGCGCGTGGCGACAGCGGGCGGAATCGATCCGGAGCTGCTCCGCACGCTCGTCATCCCCGTGGAGGAGCGCGCCGACGCGTTCCGCGCGGTGCTCGAGGCCCGCCAGCCAAGGCCGGTGAGCCAGGGCGAAGGGCTCCTCGCGCCGGTTTCGTCGGGGTTTCCCGCGTCGTCCTTCTCGAGCTACGAATGGCTCCTGCGGCCGCTCGGCGGGTTCGCGCGCCTCGCGTCCTCGGGCGCCGGAATCTCCGGCGCAGGCGGGGGAGGGCCCGCGTCGGTGGCGCGCGGCAAAAGCCTGCCTCTCGAGCCGGGCTCCTCGATGATCGCGCTCCTCGTCGACGGCGATTTCACGTTCGGCGCGACGGGAACGGTGACCTGGGTGGGGAAGGACGGGGCCTTCCTGGCCTTCGGACACCCGTTCCTCGGCTGGGGAGATCTGGAGCTTCCGGTGGCGACCGCGCACGTGGCGTCGGTCATGCCGAGCACGTTCCAGTCGTTCAAGCTCTCGTGGGCACACCAGCCCGCCTACCGGCTCTCTCGTGACCGGGATCCCGGCATCTTCGGCTTCACAGACCGCACGGCTCCGATGGTGCCCCTTGCGTTCCGCTTCGAAGACTCCGCGGGGCGGGTCTCGACGCGTTCTCTGCGGCTCGCGCCGAGCGGGAAGATCCTGCCGATCCTCATCACGCTCGTGGGGGAGGCGGGTCTCACGGTGCTGGACCCCGCGCCGCGCGAGAAGTCGCTGCGCTTCCGCATCGCCCTCGACGGACCCGACGGTTCGTTCGTCTACCAGGACGTCGCGACCGGCCCACGCGCCAAGGAGCTCGCCCTCCTCACCGCCAGCACGCTCGCGGCGCTCGTCGTCGACTCCGACCTCGCGGTGGCGAAGATCACAGGAATCTCCATGTCTTTCGTGAGCGAGCCCGGTGAAAAGCGGGCCCGCATCGTGGACGCCGCGCTGCGTTCGCGCACGGTCGCACCCGGCGAGGACGTGGTCGCGACGGTCAGGCTCCGGGATTTCCGAGGGAGCGAGAGCGCGAGGGTCGTGCGGCTCACCGTCCCTCTCGGCACGCCCGACGGCAAGCTGACGCTCTTCGTGGGAGACGGCGGCACGTTCTCGTCTCTCCGCATGAGCACCAACCCGGCCGAGCCTCGAACGCTTCCCGAGCTCTCGCGCTGGCTTTCGCGGCTCACCCCGTCGTCCACGCTGGGGGCCGCGCTGCTCTCGGGGGGACGCGGTGCCGCGACCGGCAACGGAACCCTCAGCGCGCTTCCGCCTTCGATGGCGGCGCTCCTCGCTGGCTCGGGAGAGCGCATCGACGTCTCGCAGCGCATCCTCGCCGAGAGCACGACCGACCTCGGCATACCGCTCGCCGGCTCCATCCGGCTCGATTTCGACGTGGAGAAGCCTCGCCATTGAAGTACGTCTCTTTCCCGGCCTCTTTCACGGCCTCGCTCGTTCTCGCAGCTTCCGCATGGCCGCTCGCCGCCGTGACGACCCAGGTCGCCGTGACCGCGACGGCGCGGGACTTCCTCGCGGGCGAGGCGCGGGGAACCTCCGTGTCGGCCGATGGACGTCTCTCGCTGGGGGTCTCGTTCGGGGACCGTTCCTGGCCCGACGAGGCCGCGGACGCCGTCGTCTTCGGGGCCGCGGCAGACGCGACGGGACGGGTGTTCGTGGCGACGGGCGGCGGCCTCGGCAGGCTCTTCGTTTCGCTGCCGTCGGGTAAGACCTCGCTCCTCTTCGAGGCCGCGGAGCCGAACCTCACCGCAGTGGCGGTCGCGCCGGACGGCAGCGTCGTCGTGGGCGCCTCTCCCGGCGGCCGGGTGTATCGCATTCCTGTCGCGCAGGTGGGAGCAGCAAAGCCGGTCGAGGGACCGCTCCTCGGCGAGACGGGTGAGCAGGCCATCTGGGCTCTCGCCTTCGGCCCGGACGGCAGTCTCTTCGTGGGAACCGGCAACAAGGGCCGGGTCTACAGGGTGCCGCAAGGCGGCAAAGCCGGGCTCTTCGCCGAGATCGAGGACACGCACATACGCAGCCTCGTGGTGGGGAAAGACGGAACGGTGTACGCGGGCACGAGCGATCACGGCCTCGTGGTCTCCATCGCCGCGGCGCCGAAGGACGCCGCGCTCACCGACGCGGCGGGCGGCGGAACCCGGACCGCCCCGGGACTCCGCACGCTGCACGACTTCGGGAAGCCCGAGGTCACGGGCCTCGTCCTGAACGACGCCGGAACGCTCTATGCCGTCGCCACGAGCGCGGAGCCGCCGGCGCTCGCAAGCGCCGTCACCGACGCCCGCGGCCGGGCTCCCGTGGCCGCGGCCACGGCGCCGAAAGACGACGTGCCCAAGGGGACCGTCTCGGTCTCGACGAGCGCGGCGCGCCTCGCGCCCGCCTCCCGCGCCGACGTGGCCCAGACCGCGAACGCCGAGATCGTCGCCATCGCGCGGGACGGGTTCGTCGAACCCGCGTGGGCCCTGCCCGAAGACACGGTCTACGGCATGCGGCTCGACGCGATGACCGGCGAGCTGGTGCTCGCCACGGGTCCCCGCGGGCGCGTCTACACGCTCAAGGACCGCAAGCTGCGGCTCGCCGCGCAGTTGCCGGAGAAGCAGATCGTCGCCGCGCCCGTCGTTCCCTGAGGGCTTCCCGCCGGTCCGACGGGGGATCCCCGCG
>CAZXSG010000714.1:0-3301 GCA_964643185.1 uncultured Holophagales bacterium | reverse complement strand
CGATCCCGACCCAGAGCGCCGGCGCTCGTGACATTGCTGCGGGGCCGGACGGCAACATCTGGTTCACGGAAACCACTGTGAACAAGATCGGCCGCCTGACACCCGCGGGCACGATCACCGAGTTCACGCTGCCCACGACGGGCACTCAGCCCTGGTCGATCGTGAGCGGCCCCGGCGGCGCGCTGTGGTTCACCGAGCGCGCCGGTGGCGCGGTGGGACGCATCACCACGGCCGGGGTCATCTCGGAGTTTCCGATTCCCAGCCCGAACAGCCAGCCCGAAGGCATCACCGTCGGCGCGGATGGAAACCTCTGGGTGGCGTGCTACCGCTCGGACCGCATCGTGCGGCTCACGCCCGCGGGCGTCGCCCCGGAATTCCCGGTGCTGGCGGCCGGACCCACGGGGATCGTGGCCGGGCCCGACGGCAACCTCTGGGCCACGGCTTACGACGCCGGCGAGATCCTGAAGATCACAACGGCGGGTGCCATCACGCGATACCCGCTTCCGAATCTCAAGGCGTTTCCCACCGCGATCACGGCCGGGTCCGACGGGGCGCTCTGGTTCATCCAGAGCGCGTCGGACAAGCTGGGGCGCATCGCAACCGACGGCACCATCAGCGAGACCACGCTCCCCGAAACCGGCCTCGCGCTCGCGGACCTCACCACCGGTCCGGACGGCAGCCTCTGGCTGAGCTCGAGCCTCAAGGGGAAGTTCCTGCGCATCACGCCCGGGGGGAGCATGATCTTCCACCCCGTTCTCATCGACTCCTACTACGGCTCGGGGGCGGCGATCCAGGGGATCGTCGTGAGCGGCACGAGCGTCTTCATGGTCCTGCCCGTCCGGGGGAAGATCTTCGAGTTCAAGCCGGAGGCGCAAGCCGTCGACTTCTCTCCGCGGGGAAGCCTCGTGATCCGCGCGATGACCGTTTCGCCGTCCGGGACGCTCTGGTACATCCTGGGACCGGACAGCTACAGCACGTTCCAGGGCCGCCTCGGGCGCCTCGGCCTCGATGGCTCGGCGACCGAGTACGCGATGCCCACCGACGCGACGACTCCCAATGGCATGCACTTCGGGCCCGATGGAAAGATCTGGGTCTCGGAGTCGGCCCGTGTCTCCCGCTACGAGCCGGCGACGGGCGCGCTGATCAACCGGATTCCGTTCTACGGCGGCGAGGGGATCGGCGGTTTCGTCACGGGTCCCGACGGGGCGGTCTGGGTGGGGCGCTTCTCGCGGATCGCACGGATCGACCCTTCGACGTTCGCCGTCGTGGAATACCCCTTCCCGCCTCCCGCCTACTACAGTTCGACCGCCGTCTCGAGCCTCGTGGTGGGACCCGACGGGGCGCTCTGGTTCGCGATGTACAGCAACGCGTATCGGCTCCGCCTGAGCGGGAACGTCACGGTGTTCAACCTCCAGACCTCGGATCAGTCGAACCTCGTCCGGGGCATCGACGACAACCTCTGGATTCTCGGGAGCCAGACGTTCCATCAGCTCACCCCGTCGGGGGTCATCACCAGCTTCGGAAGCGGCGGCTTCGCTCTCTCGGCGGGCCCGGACGGCGCTCAGTGGTTCGTCGACAACGGTTCCGGCTCGGGCTCGCGCGTCGTGCGCGTGACGACGGGTGGCGTCCGGTCCTACATTCCGCTCTCGTACAGTCCGTACTACTACGGGAGCTCGAGCGGCGTATTCGCGAGCGCGTTCACGTCCGACGGCAACCTGTGGCTCGCGCGGAGCGACCGGTTCACGCGGGTCAAGCTGGGGAGCGCCGTCACCGGCTCGGGCTTCAACATCCTCGAGCCCTGCCGGCTCGTGGACACGCGCGACCCCGACGGGCCCTCGGGCGGCCCAGGCCTCTTTGCCAACGGCGCGCGCACCCTGCTCCTCACGGGCCGATGCGGCATCCCGAGCGATGCGCGGGCGCTCGCTTTGAACGTCACCGCGGTCGGCGCAACGGCCTCGGGGACGCTCTCGGCACACGCCGGCGACGTTCCGGCGACGGGCACGACGGTCGTCGCGCTCAGCGCCGGCGCCACACGGGCGGGCTTCGCCGCTCTCGCGATCGGCGCCGACGGCACGCTCACGGTGCGCAACCTGTCTCCGGGTCCGACGGGTTTCATCCTGGACGTGACCGGCTACTTCAAATAGAGCGCGGCCCACCACTCGCCGCTTCACGGGGCCTTCACAGGCCCCGTTTGCGCGCTTCGCGGGCGTTGGATACCATCCTCTGCTGCCTTTCGTCGGCAATTCTTCAATCGGCTCTGCCCGGACCGCCTCGCGATCCGGGACGGGCCACGAACACGAACATCCCGGAAACACGGAGACCTCGAAACATGTCGAACAAGAAAATCGGAATCCTCTTCGGCCAGGAAGACACCTTCCCGTGGGCGCTGATGAACGAGATCAACGCGCTCGCCAAGGCCTCGGGTGAAGCCATCGAGGCGGGGCCGGTGAAGATCTCCCACCTCCAGCAGGAGATGGGGTCCGAGTACTCGGTCATCCTCGACCGCATCAGCCACGAGGTCGTCTTCTATCGCACGTTCCTCAAGTGCGCCGCGGCCCGCGGAGCGCAGATCGTCAACAACCCGTTCTCGTGGTCGGCCGACGACAAGTACTTCGACAACCTCGTCGCGCTCGCCTCGGGCGTGGCCGTTCCGAAGACCGTGCTCCTCCCGAGCAAGGCCCTTCCCCCGAACACCACCGAGAAGTCCTTCCGCAACCTCGACTGGGTGAAGTGGGACGACGTGTTCGCCTACCTCGGCTTCCCCATCTTCCTGAAGCCGGCCTACGGCGGCGGCTGGAAGGACGTCTACAAGTGCGATGACGCGCAGGCCTTCCACGAGGCCTACGACCAGACGCGCGACCTCGTGATGATGGCGCAGGAAGCCATCGACTTCACCGACTACTACCGCTGCTACGTGGTGGGCAGGAAGCGCGTCCGCGTGATGCCCTACTCGCCCAAGGATCCGCACCACATGCGCTACGAAGCCGTGCGCAACGTCGAGGTGCCCGCGCCCATGCTCGAGCGCGTCACGCGCGACGCCCTGGCGCTCTGCGAGGGCCTCGGCTACGACCTCAACACGGTGGAGTTCGCCGTGCGCGACGGCATCCCGTACGCGATCGACTTCATGAACTGCGCCCCCGACGCCGACGTCCACAGCGTGGGCGAGGAGAACTTCAACTGGATCGTGCGCGCGATGTCCGAGTACCTCATGGAGCGCGCGCGGGACCCGCGTCCGTTCGAGTGGGGCGGCAACTGGCCCCAGAAGATGGGTCTCCTGCCGGCCAGCTCGGCGCCCCCCGCG
>CAZXSG010000713.1:0-3305 GCA_964643185.1 uncultured Holophagales bacterium | reverse complement strand
GTCGGCTCGTGAAGCAGGAGGAGAGGGCCAGCCGGTAGCGGCGGTGTGGGGTCGTCTTCCGGAGCGACGAACGGGCCGGGAACGGCCGCGCCCGAGAGGTCGGCGCCCGACAAGTCGGCGCCCGACAAGTCGATCGCGATGCAGCCGTCCGCCGCGTTCCGCTTCTTCAGGAAACGCGCGGTGCCCTCGGCCGTGCCGCAGAGAAACGCGATGCGACAGAGCTCGAGCGATCCCGGACCAGCGGGCGCGACGTAGGTCACTTCCTCGTCGCCTTCGGCCAAAAGGCCGCTCCCCTCGTCCTGCGTGTGAAAGAGGTGCAGCTTCGACACGGGAAAACCACGCTCCTCGAGCACGGCCTTGACGTCGCGACCGAGGAGCGTGTGGGGATCGACGAGTGCGACAGCGAGACTCGAAGGGCCCGCGGTGGATCCGGGTCCAGCCTTCACGCGGGCTTCTCGACCGGGGGCGGCGGCAGCTCACGACGGCCCGAGAGAATCCCGTAGACCTTGGCGATGGGACCCGAGAGCGCGAAGATCAGGAGAAGCGCCGTGAGGGCCTTTTCCTGGAGGATGAAGATCGCGGCGACGGTCGCGGCGATGAGCGGCACCAGGAGAGGAGTTGTGCGGGATTTCAGGTCGATGTCCTTGAACGATCGGTATTTGATCGTCGAAACCATGAGGTAGGAGAGCCCCAGCACGACGCAGAGGAACGGAACCCGCCACGTGGGATCGGGCGGATCCGGGAGGATCCAGATGAGGCCCACGACGGCGCCCGCCGCCGCGGGAATCGGCAGCCCGACGAAGTAGCGCTTGTCCACCACGTGGACCTGCACGTTGAAGCGCGCGAGCCGGCAGGCGCCGCACACCACGAAGAGAAACGACACGAGAAGGCCCCAGCGATGGAAGTCGGTGAGGGCCCAGCGATACGCGAGGTAAGCGGGAGCGAGGCCGAAAGAGATGACGTCGGCGAGGGAGTCGAGCTGCTCACCGAAGGCCGAGGTCGTGCCGGTGAGGCGCGCGACCCGGCCGTCGAGGCCGTCGAGGATTCCCGCGAGGAACAGCAGCATGGCCGCCTGGTCGAAGTAGACCGCGTCCGACGACGCCTTGAACGCCGCGTCGATCGCGAGATACCCGCAGAAGATGTTCCCCACGGTGAACAGGGTGGGAAGAACGTAAACGCCGCGGCGTACGCCGCGGCGCTCGGGGATCGGTTGACCTGGTTCCGCGCCCATGCGGGCTCAGTGTGTCGGGCTGACGCGCGCGCGGTGCTCGCGCGCAATCTGCTCCATCCGGTCCTTGAGCGTGAGCTTTTCCTTCTTCAGACGTTTCTCCTCGGTCTCCTCGTCCGACGAGAGATATGTCTTGGAAGCCAGCTCGGCGAGACGTCTTTCGTGGGCGTGATGATCTTCGAGGAGCTTCTTGAACTCCTCGTGGGAATCCGAAAGTTCACGCTTCACTTCTTCGGTCAGAGTCTGCATCGCAACCTCCTGCTCGGCAGATGTGGCAGTCTGGATCCCCGAGAGGTGCCACGTCAAGATTCCGTTAGATCCTTGACGAGAACGAGTGCGTCCTCGCCATCTACGTAGTAAGAGGGTCGCCTCGAGAGATCCTCGAACCCGAGGGACGCGTACAGGGCCCGGGCGGGCCCGTTGCTCACCCTCACCTCGAGGAACATGTCTTCCATTCCCTCGCGGAGCGCGAACGCCTCGATGTCTCTCATCAGCCTCCGGGCCACGCCCAGCCTGCGGTAACGCACCTCGGTCGCGATCTTGTTGATGTGGAGCTCGCCGCCGGCCCACGTGCAGAACGCATAGCCCGCGAAGTGGCCGAGCTCCGTGCGCGCGATGCGGTTGTAACGGTACAGGAGGCCCACCTCGGAAACGAAGGACTCTTTCTTCCAGGGCACGGGGAAGGCCCTGGCCTCGAGCTCGGCCACCTCGTCGACGTCTTCGAGCGACGCGGTGGTGAGGAGCACGGGAGCGACCACGGCCCGCACGCTCATACCGAATCCAGCTTCTCTTCCGCCGCGCTCGGGCGGCCGTAGGCGGGCCCGGAGGCGCCCTCGGAGCCGGCTTCCGCCAGGCGCGCGAGCGCCCGCGAGAGGAGGAGCTTCCGTTCGGCGAGATCCACGACCGGAAGGCCCAGGGATACGGCCTGGGCATCGGCCACGGCCCGGGGCCGCGGGGAGTCCTCCACGTGAACGGTTTCGCCCTGCCGCGTCGCCACGTAGACCTCGCCCCGCAGCGCCGAGAGGTGCAAGGCGGTATCGCCTTCGTCCCGGAGACTGCGGAAAGCCGCCTCGAACGTGCCCGAGAGGAAGAACGGCACGCCGCGTCCGCGGGCGAGCCCCCGCCCGAAAGCAATGCCCGCCCGAATGCCGGTGAAAGAGCCGGGTCCCGAGAGCACCGCGACACCCTCGACGTCCGCGAGGGTCGCGTGCGCGCTTTCCAGGAGCTCGTTCACGCGGGCCGGGAGCTCCTCGGTCGCGGCGTCCGTCAGCATCACGACCTCTTCCCCGAACGCGAGGGAGGGTGCCGGGGACGCGGTGTCGATCGCGAGGAATCGTCGGGGCATCGGGTGACCCGATCGTAGCAACAAGGCCGCTCGCGCTAGCATCCGCCGCCCCCGATGCGTACGACTCCGATGCTCGAGCAGTACTTCGGCCTCAAGCGCGAGGTGCCCGACGCGCTGCTCCTGTACCGGCTGGGAGACTTTTTCGAGCTCTTCTTCGAGGACGCCGAGATCGCCGCGCCGCTCCTCGGCCTCGTGCTCACGGCCCGTCACAAGGACAGCGACATCGAGGCTCCCATGTGCGGGATTCCGCACCACGCGGCCGAGGGCTACATCGCCAAGCTCGTCGCGGCGGGGAAGAAGGTCGCGATCGGCGATCAGGTGGAGCCCTCGGCCAAGGGCCGCACGCTCGTCGCGCGAAAGATCGTCCGCGTCGTCACACCGGGGACCGTCACCGACCCCGAGCGCCTCGATTCACGCCGCCCCAACGAGCTGGCCGCGATCGCATGGAACGGAACCGAAACGGCGATCTCGTTCCTGGACCTCTCGACCGGCGACTGGAGCGTGCTGCGCCTTCCGCCCGACGCCTCCCCCGAGGATTCCCTCGGCGTGCGCCTGCCCCGCGAGGTGGTCTGCTTCCCGGCCGATCGCGAGGACGTCGCCCGTCCCCTCGCCCCCCTGCCGGGGGAGCGCCCCGTCCTCCCGCCCCGCGCGACGGACGCCCCCCGGGGCCGTCCGGCCGCGGATCCCCTACTCCAGCACTTCCGCGGGGGGCCTGCCCACGCTGTCGGGCCC
>CAZXSG010000712.1:0-3309 GCA_964643185.1 uncultured Holophagales bacterium | reverse complement strand
CAGCTCGGGCCTCGAGACGCGCACCGACGCGTTCGGCCGCTACGAGCTCGCGGGGCTGGGCCCGGAGGATCGCGGAAAGAACGTCACCGTGAGCGCCGTTGGGTTCGTGCCGAAGGAAGTGGCCGTTCCGGAAGACGGCGACTCCCTGGATGTCGACCTCGAGGCCGGCGCGTCGATCGTCGTCGCCGGTTGCGGGACGGCGTTGCAGTACGTGCCGGGGCTGCTTCTCCAGATCCTGGGTGCGGAGGCCGGCGTCTTGACGACCCATTCCCTCGAGCTGGGACAGACGGTCAAGGCGCTCGACGCGGGCCTCCTCGGCGTCACGCTGCGGTTCTCGTTCGACGACGCCGCGCCGGTTTTCGTGCTGGCGCCCGAGGGCACGCTCGCCGTGTCGAAAGGCGGTGTCGTGTCGCTGCAGCCGCCCTGCGCGGAGATTGCCGCGGCCGCTCCGCCGCCCCAGGAGGTGGAGGAGCCCGGTGTCGAGGAGTTTCCTGAGGAGGTTCCCGGCGGCTGATCGTCACCGCATCAGCTCGCGGATCGACCCACAGACGGACAGGAGCTGGGGCCCGCCCATGCGCCCGATGATGTCGCGGATGACCGAGGAGATCACCTGGAGAGCGCCGGACATTCCCAGGTTCGCCGACTGTTCCACGAGGAAGCCCGCCTTGGATTTCGTCAGGGGCTCGAGGAAGCAGTACGCCATGCCCGCGTTCGTCAGCTCGACGACGACGTCGGCGAGCGCGTCGCGGTGCTTCACGGGGTCGGGAGCCTTCTCCATCGCTTCGAGGACTCCGAGAGCTTTCGCGTGGAGCTTCTCGGTGAAGTAGAAGCGGAGGTAGGGTTTTCCCTTTGCCTCCGCCGAGGCCTTCGGAGCCGCCTTTCGGGCGGGTTTTGCCGGGGTTTTCGGGGCCGCCTTGGACGTGCTCTTCACTGCCATGAGGACATCATAGGCCTCGGTCGCCGGGTCAGCAGCTCGCGCAGACCGCATCGGACGAGGTCGCAGGCACGGGAGCGCTCTCCGGAGCGGGCTCCGGCTTGCGCGCATCCTCCCGCTTCGGTCCCGCGGGCTTGCTCGTGATGAGGACGACGGCTCCCACGATGACGATCGACGCAAGCGCGATGCGCATCGTGAGCGCCTCGCCGCCCAGCGCCCAGCCGAGCAGCACGGCGATCACCGGGTTCACGTAGGCGTACGTCGAGACCTTCGCGGGGTCCGCGACGCGCAGGAGCCACACGTAGCTCGTGAGCGCGATGAGAGACCCGAAGACGACGAGGTAGAAGAACGCGAGAATCGAGCGCGTGCTGAACGCCGCGACCGAGAAGCGGCCCGCCTCCCCCTGCACGAGGCCGAACAGTGTGAGGAGCACGCCGCCGGCGAGCGCCTGGATGGCCGTGGACATGAACGGCGACTCCGGCAGCTTCGCGTTCTGCGAAAGCACCGAGCCGAAGGCCCAGGCGAAAGAGCCGCCCACGACGGCGAGGAGGCCCAGGAGGTCGGCCTGTCCCGCGCCCACGAGGCTGCTCGGCCCCGCCAGCAGGAACAGTCCGAACGTGCCGAGGCCGAGGCCCGCCGCGACGCGCCCGGCCGGCAGCGAGCGTTTGCCGATGGAGAGCAGCATCACGACCCACAGGGGCTCCGTTGCCACGGCGAGCGCCGCCAGGCCCGAGGGGATGCGCTGCTCGGCCCACACCACGCCGCCGTTTCCGCCAAGGAAGAGGAGGGCGCCGATGATGACCGCGGGAAGGAAATGCTCCTTCTTTGGCATCGCGGCGCCCGTGGCCCGCGCGATGACGAAGAGGATCGATCCCGCGATGAGGAAACGCACGCCGGCCATGAGGAACGGCGGCATCGTCTCGAGCGCGTAGCGGATGGCGAGGTACGTGGATCCCCACACCACGTAGACGGCCGCGAAGGCCAGGAACAGGGCGGTCTTTGCGGGTTTGGCGTTCGTGGCGTTCATTTCGCACCTCGCGCGGGGCGCTCGGCCCCCGGCTCGGGAAGAGGCAGAGCCGTCGTTTCCTTCAGGGTTTCGAGAACGATGGTCGTGCGGGTGGTGCGCACGCCCTTGATGGTCGACATCTTTTCCCGGAGCAGACGCCCGAGGCTCTCGGTGTCGAACGTGCGCACCTTCACGAGGTAGCAGTCCTCGCCGGCCACGTGATGGACCTCCTGGACCTCGGGGATCTTCGTGAGGCGCTGCGCCGTCTCGAGACCGGCCTTGTCGTCACTCCGCACGAACACGAACGCGAGAAGGCCGTATCCGAGGGCCTTCGCGTCGAGGCGCGAGGGATAGTCCTTCAGCAGCCCCTTCTCCTCGAGCTTCTTCACGCGCTCGAAGACGGCCGAGGGGGCCAGGGACACCTGCCGGGCGATCTCCGCGTTCGAGGTCCTCGCGTTCTCCTGAAGAATCGTCAGGATCCGGAGGTCTACGGCGTCGATCGTTTCGTCTATCGCCATGGGGAGAGAAGATAGGGCGGAGACGAGCCTTCGTCAAGGGTGGATGGTTGGCGACGAATCGTCGGTATTCGACGGGATGGAGGGTGGTTCGTTCGGTCTTGGTCGGCATGCGATCCTCTCGGCCGTCATGTCGGAGCAGGCACGGCTCGCGCTCTTCGTCGTCGTCCCTCTGTTCTGCGTCTTCTTCACGCTGATCTGGGCGGGCGTGGTGTTCTCGGTCAGCCGTTTCAGCGGCTGGGCGGCCCTCGCGAAGGCCTATCCGGCGCCCCCGGGGACGAAGCCCACGACCTGGCGCTATCGCACGGCGTATCTGAGGTTCGGCTCGCGGTATCACGGGGTGCTCGCGTTCGACGCCGACGCGAGGGGCTTCACAGCGGCCCCGATGTGGCTCTTCGGAGTGGGGCACAAGCCCATCCGCGTTCCCTGGAGCGAAGTGACGGCGAAGGAGGAGACGTGGCTCTTCTTCCCGTACGTGACGTTCACGTTCGCAAAAGTGCCCGGGCTTCCCATGCGCATCCCTCAGGCTTTCGGCCGGGAGCTCCTCGCGTCCGCCGGACGGTGAGGCTCGTCACGGAGTCGTTCGCGGAGCGTAAGCTCGGGCGCAACCACCACCGTCGAATCGCGCGAACTCACCGCAGGAGCTGCTCATGAAATGTCCCGTGCTGGCCCGATTGGCGCTGGTATCCCTGACGATCTCGACCTCCGCATCCGTTTTCGCCGCCACGTGGACCGTGCCGGGCCTCTCGAACGCGCCGGGCCGGAACAGTACCTTCTTCGTGAGTGAGCTGAAGCTCCGCAACCCGGGCACGGCCCCGGCGGCGGTGACGTTCGAGCTGCTGCCGATCGTGGGC
>CAZXSG010000711.1:0-3312 GCA_964643185.1 uncultured Holophagales bacterium | reverse complement strand
CCGCGAAGGATGGACGGCGCGGCCGTCGTCTTGCCCGCCCCGTTCGGCCCCGCGAGGAGCACGATGCGCGGTGGATCGCCGGGCGTCTCCATCTCGCCGCGAGTGTAGCGACTCGACCCCCGGGCCTCATGAGACGATTCGCGCCGTGACGACGCGACGCGCCTTTCTGGAAGATGTCTCCCTCGCTTCCCTCTTCGCCGGTTTTCCGCTCGCGGCCCAGGCCTCCTTCGAGAAGCTCCTCGTCAAGCAGCCCGATCCCGTGCTCCCCAAGGCCCTGAAGCCGGGCGCCCGCGTCGCACTCGTGTCGCCGGCCAGCCCCGCCCTCGAGCCCGAAGCCAACGAGGCGGGTGCCGAGATCATCCGTTCGCTCGGCTTCGTCCCCGTCCTCATGCCCAACGCGCAGAAGGCCACCAAGTACCTCGCCGGCTCCGACGAGGAGCGCGTGAAGGACCTCAACGACGCGTTCCGGGATCCCGCGATCGACGCGGTGTGGTGCCTGCGGGGCGGCTACGGCTCCCCGCGCATCCTGCCGTTCATCGACTACGAGGCCGTGCGCAAGAACCCCAAGCCGTTCATCGGCTACAGCGACATCACGGCCCCGCTCAACGCGCTCCACCGCCTCACCGGGCTCGTCACGTTCCACGGCCCGAACGCGTCGGAGAACATGTCGCCCTACTCGCTCCGAGAGCTCAAGAAGGTGCTCTATACCCCGGAGGCCGCGGGCGTCATCGCGCAGGCCGATCCGTTCACGCCGGTCGAGGGGCAGGTCGATAAGGAGAACCGGCTAAGACGGATCGCGCCCGGCAAGGTGCGCGGACCCCTCGTGGGCGGCAACATCTCCGTGCTCTCGACGCTCATCGGCACGCCGTTCGAGCCCGAGTGGAAAGGCCGCATCCTGTTCCTCGAGGAGATCGGCGAGGAGCCCTACCGCATCGACCGCTACCTCACGCAGTTCGTCCTCACGGGAAAGCTCTCCCAGTGCGCGGGGATCGTCGCCGGCAAGTTCAAGGACTGCGGGCTCCGCGAGGGAAACTCCTCGATGTCCGGCTCCTGGACGTGGCAGCAGGTCGTCGCCGACCGGCTCGGCAACCTGGGAATCCCGCTCCTCGTGGGTCTTTCGTTCGGACACGTCACCGACAAGGCGACCCTCCCGCTCGGCGTCATGGCCGAGCTCGACGTTTCGGCCGGCACGCTCGCTCTTCTCGGGCCGGCCGTCCGCTAGGGCCGCGCTGTGGCCGATCCCGCGTCCCGCAGCGGCCGTCACTATTTCGACGCCGACATCCTGGACTTCGCCGCCCGCGTCCACGCGCCGCACGATTCCGCGCTCGCGCGGGCGTTCGACGCGCCCGCGGCGCACGGGGTGCCCGCCATCCAGCTCGCGGCCTCCGAGGCCCGCGCCGTCGAGCTCTTCCTGCGGCTCGCCGGGGCCCGCAAGGTGGTCGAGCTGGGCACGCTCGCCGGCTACTCGGCCCTTCGCATCGCGCGGGCGCTGCCCCTGGACGGTCTTCTCGTCACCGTGGAGTCGAGCGACGCGCACGCGGACATCGCGGAGGCGAACCTCGCGGCCGCGGCCCTCGTCGTCGCCGTGCGGGTCGCAAGGGGAAAGGCCCTCGACGTGCTGCCCACCCTCGAGGCGGACGGGCCGTGGGACGCGATCTTCATCGACGCGGACAAGAGCAACTACGACCGTTACGGACGCTGGGCGGCGCAGAACCTCCGGCCGGGCGGCCTTCTCCTCGCCGACAACGTGTACCTCTTCGGCCGGCTGCTCGAGGACTCCGCGGAGGCCGAGGCGATGCGCCGCTTCCACGAGGAGAGCGCCGCCGCGTTCGACACCGTCTGCCTGCCCACGCCCGACGGTCTCCTGCTGGGGATCAGGAAGTGAGGCTCGCGAGGCCTCTGCTCTTCGCGATCGGGTTCGTCATGGCCCTGACTGCGTTGACCTCGCTGTCAGCGTTCGCAGCCACGGACGTCACCGGGCCCCGGCCCCTCATCCTGAATCAAGGCTGGGAGTCCGCGGACGGCGATCCCGCCGACGGCGTCGCGGGCCTGTCGTCGCTGCGGTTCTCGCCCGTCGATCCGCTCACGGGCCCGGCACCGCGGGGCACCGTCCGGTGGTACCGCATCCGGCTGGATCTCTCGCGCTTCCGGGGTGAGCCCGTCGGCTTCGCGGTGCTGGGCCTCCGCGACGTGGACGAGACGTTCCTCGAGGGCGTCCGGATCGGCGGCCTCGGATCCTTCCCGCCCAACGTCGAGAGCGCGCACCTCCTCTCGCGGCTCTATCCGCTGCCGGCCTCCCTCACGGCCCAGCCCGGCGAGAAGACCCTCGTGATCCGGGTGTGGCACGGACAGCGGGGCGGAACGATCTTCCGCTTCGCGCCGCGCATCGAGCGGCTGAGCGTGCTGTACGCCTGGCGCTCGCGCATCGACCAGGGCGTGACGTTCTTCGCCGGGATCGCGATCGCCATCGCCATCGTCCTCGCGCTCTTCGCGCTCCACGCGCGGCGGCTGGAGTTCCCGCTCTTCGCCGCGTTCGCGCTCTTCCTCGCGCTCTACGCGGCCACGCTGCACTCGGGCTTCGCGACGTCGGGCCTGCCGCGCTCCACGGCGTTCCGGCTCGGGGTCTTCGCGGGGGCTGGGCTTCTCGCGGTGTATCTGCCGGCGCTCTGCATGCTCGTGCGCATCGATCCGCCCCGGCGCTACTGGGCCTTCGGGGCGTTCTCTCTGGGGATCGGGCTCCTCGCCGTGGTGGCGCCCGATCCGGAGCTCCTCGTCATCCCGCTCCGCGGGCAGCTCGCGATCTTTCTCTATTCCCTCGTGGACATCTTCGTGTTCGCGCTCCTCTGGGCCGCCGTGCGCGGGCGCCGCCGGGCGGTGCTCGCTTCGGTGGGGCACGTCGTCTTCGCCTCCGGGGCGATCATCCTCGCCGATGTCGGGCCCATCTTCGGGGGCGTGTCGGTGGCCAATCCGCGTTGGGGCATCCTGCTCCTCGTCACGGGCTTCTTCATCCTGGCGATGACGTTCCTCGCGGCCATGTCGGACCAGATGGGCCGCTTCCGTTTCGCGGCTCTCCCCGGACCCGCCACGCGGCCCTGGAACCGGGCCGCCCCGTCGGGCCGGAAGTCCCCGGGCAGCACCCGCGCAAAGGTCAGCACGTCAACCTGTGCCGCTCCGGCACGCTTCAACGCCTTGGCCACGGCGAAAACCGTGGCCCCGGTTGTGTAGACATCCGCGATCACGAGCACGCGCCGGCCGGCGGCGTCGATCTCGCGCTCTGCCGGCACCCGAAACGCACCACGCACATTGTACCCC
>CAZXSG010000710.1:0-3315 GCA_964643185.1 uncultured Holophagales bacterium | reverse complement strand
CTGCATCCTCCAGGATGCGCGCGGATTCATGTGGTTCGGCACCCAGAACGGGCTCTCCCGCTGGGACGGCGTCCGCTTCACCACGTACACGCACGACGCGCGCGATCCGTCCTCGCTGTCGGACAGCTTCATCTTCTCGCTCGCCGAGGACCGTTCCGGAACGCTGTGGGCGGGAACCTATGGCGGCGGGCTGAACCGCTTCGACCGCGAGACGGGGGCGTTCACGCCTTTTCGTCACGAAGACGGCAAGGCCGGCAGCCTCAGTCACGACCGCGTGGCCGCTCTCCTCGTGGATTCGCGAGGGGTGCTGTGGGTGGGGACGTACGGGGGAGGCCTCAACCGGTTCGACCCGCGCACGGGGACCTTTGTCGCGCTCAGGCACGATCCGAAGAACGTCTTCAGCATTCCCGACAACCGTGTGAACGCCCTCGCGGAAGGCGCCGAGGGGCACATCTGGGTCGGCACGAACGGGGGCGGCGTCGCGCTCTATGACCGGGATGCCGGGCGCTTCTACCGGTACGACTCGGCCACGTCCGGATTGAGCGACGATCGTGTGTTCTCGATTCTCGTGGATCCGGGCGGAACGCTCTGGGCGGGCACGAACTCCGGAGGCCTCAACCGGTTCGACAAGGCCTCCCGGAGGTTCACGGCGTTCCGGCACGATCCGAAGAACCCCAGAACGCTCAGCGACGACTGGGTGAAGGCCATCGTGCTCGATGTGGAGGGAACGCTCTGGGCCGCCACGGGGAACGGCCTCTCGCGACTCCGGGAGGACGGCAGCTTCCAACGTTACCTCGCGAGCCCCTACGACCCCGGCTCCCTTTCCGAGAGCTCGCTCCTGACGATTCACCAGGATCGGGGCAGCGTCATCTGGATCGGCAGCTACGGTGGAGGCGTGGACCGGTTCAGCCTCGCCGCGAAGCCGTTCCGCACGTTCCGCCGGAATCCGGACGACGACTCCACCCTGAAGGACGCCTTCGTGCTCTCGTTCTGCGAGGACCACGCGGGCCGGCTCTGGGTCGGCACGCGAAAGGGCGGGCTGCACCGCGCGGATCTCTCGACCGGCCGGTTCACCCAGTTCCTGCCGGACCCTTCGGACATCAAGCTCCCGGGCGACCTGCAGGTGACGTCGATCTTCGAGGATTCCTCGCGGAAGCTGTGGGTCGGGACGTACACCGGGGGCCTCTCGCTGTTCGATCCGGAGAAGGGCGTTTTCGTCGAGCATCACCGCGAGGAAGGGCCGCCCGATAGAACCCGCACGAACAGCGTGTGGGGGATCGTCGAGGACTCCAAGGGCGTCCTCTGGCTCGCGACGTATGGCGGGCTCGCACGGTTCGATCGCGCGACCAAGTCGTTCCGGTTCCTGAGGAAGGGGGAGGGCGGTCTCGCCGACGACTACCTCATGTCCATCGCCAAGGAGCCGGATCGCGACGTCGTGTGGCTGAGCACGAGGGATGGCGGGATCCACCGCTTCGACGTGGCGAGCGAGACGTTCCAGAGGTTTCCCGTGGGCACGGCGACGGGCCTTGCGGCCCGCACGAGCTGCATCCGCGTCACTCGCGACGGGACGGTCTGGGCGGGCACCTTCGGCGACGGCGTGCACCGGCTCGACGCGGACGGCAAGACGTTCGTGAGGTTCCTCGACGAGAGCTCGCCGGCCCGGAACAACATCCTGGGAATCGCTGAGGACGACGCCGGCTTCCTGTGGCTCGCGACGAACCGGGGCCTGTCGCGGTTCGACCCCAGGAAGAAGACCTTCAGGTCGTTCGACTCGAAGGACGGTCTCCTCTCGGAGTTCACGTTCGGCGCGTTCGGGCGGGGCCGGGACGGCACGCTCTACTTCGGCGGCATCCGGGGCTTCAACGCCATCGATCCCGCCAACCTGAAAGACAACCCGCACGCGCCCCCTGTTTTCGTCACGGGGTTCCGCAAGTTCAACCGCGACGTGCGTCTCGGCCGGGACATCACGACCCTTCGCGAGCTGCCCCTCTCGCACGCCGACAACGTCATCTCGTTCGACTTCGCGGCGCTGGATTTCACCGCGCCCGCCCGAAACCGCTACCGCGTCATGCTCGAGGGCTTCGATCCGGCATTCGTCGAGACCGCCTCTCCGCAGGTGACCTACACGAACCTCTCGCCGGGCCGCTACGTCCTGCGCGTCCAGGGGGCGAATGCCGACGGCGTGTGGAACGAGCAGGGCGCGTCGCTCGCGATCCTCGTGTCGCCCCCGTTCTGGCGGACGCCCTGGTTCCTCGCGCTCGTGGGCCTCCTCGTGCTCGCCCTCGCGCTGCTCCTCCACCGGATGCGCCTCCGCGCGCTGCACCTCAGGCAGGAGGAGCTCGAGCGCCTCGTGGAGGAGCGCACCGCCCAGCTCGCGGACGCGAACCTGAGGCTCGAGCGCCTGTCGTACAGCGACGCCCTCACGGGCATCGCGAACCGGCGGCACTTCGAGGAGGTCCTCGACGAGGAATGGCGGCGCGCTCAGCGCTCGGAGTCGCCCCTTTCCCTCATCCTCATCGACATCGACCGCTTCAAGGACTTCAACGACCGTTACGGACATCCGGCAGGCGACGAGGCCCTCACCCGCGTCGCGCGGAAGCTCGCGGAATCGCTCAAGCGGGCGGGGGACCTCGTGGCGCGCTACGGCGGCGAGGAGTTCGCGGCGGTGCTCGCGAACCTCTCGGCCGAGGACGCGGCGGGGGTGGCCGAGCGGCTTCGCGAGGCCGTCGAGCGGCTCCACATCGTGCACGCGGGCACCACCGCGGGAGTCGTGACGATCAGCGTGGGCGTCGCGACCGTGAAGCCCGAGCCCCGGAGCGAGCTCTCGGCGTTCGTGAGAAAGGCCGACGAGGCCCTCTACGTCGCCAAGGGCGCGGGCCGCAACCGCGTGGAGTCGGCGGTATGAACAGCCCTCCGCGCGACGCGCTCATGAGTGCCCGGCGCATCGTGGTGAAGGCCGGGACGAACGTCGTGATGCAGAACGACGGCGGGCTCGCGCTCTCGCGGCTCTACGGGCTCATCGAATCGGTCGCGCGCCTCCGGCACGCCGGCCGCGAGGTGCTCGTCGTGTCGTCGGGGGCCGTGGGCCTCGGCACGATGCGTCTGGGTCTCCCCGCCAGGCCCAAGACCCTGGCTGCCAAGCAGGCCGCGGCGGCGGTGGGGCAGGGCCGGCTCATGGCGCTCTATGCCGACGCGTTCGAGAAGCTAGGTCTCGTGGCGGCGCAGGTGCTCCTCACCGAGGAGGACTTCACCACCCGCGAGCGCTACCTGAACCTCTCGGCGACGCTCGAGGAGCTCTTCAAGCTCGGCGTCGTG
>CAZXSG010000709.1:0-3316 GCA_964643185.1 uncultured Holophagales bacterium | reverse complement strand
AGGTGGCGCTGCAAGGCGCCCGTGAAGGCTCCTTTCTCGTGGCCGAAGAGCTCCGAGGTGATGAGCGATGGCGGCACCGCGCCGCAATTCACGGACACGAACGGCCGGGAGGCCCGGGGCGAGCGCCGGTGTATGGCGCGCGCGAACAGCTCCTTCCCGGTGCCGGTCTCGCCGGTGATGAGGACGGTCGAATCGCTGCCCGCCACCTTGCTCACGAGCACGAGCACCCGTCGCAGCGGCTCCGAGGAGCCGACGATCTCCTCGAACATCGAGGCCTGGCTGATCTCGTCGCGGAGCGCGATGTTCTCTTTCTGGAGCTGGTCCTTGAGCTTCCGCAGCTCCTGCTCCGCGCGCTTGCGGGCGTCGATGTCCGTGAACGTGCCGTACCAGCGAAGGACCGCCCCCGCGTCGTCCCGAAGCGGAACGGCGCGGGTCAGGAACCATCGGTAGGTCCCGTCCGAGCCGCGGACACGCATTTCCTGATCGGGGGCCGACCCCGAGGCGATGGCGTCCCGCCAGTCCTGCACGACGCGTTCTCGGTCCTCGGGATGGATCACGTTCGTCCACTCCCAGCTGAGGGTGTCGTCGTTTCGAAGGCCCGTCGCTGCGAACAGGCGGCCCGTGATGAAGTCGATGTCGCCGTCCGGCCGGGCGGTCCATACGATGGCGGGGATCGTCTCGAGAATGGTCCTCAGCTCGCGTTCCGAGCTCCGGAGCGTCCCCATCGTCCGCTCGAGGTCCTCGGCGTCGAGGCTCGAGCCGATCCATCGAACCACCCTGCCGAGCTCGTCGCAGAGCGGCTGGATTCTGTGCAGCATCCAGCGGTAGTCCCCGGTCGCGAGACGAACGCGAGCCTGCGAGACGGCAGGCTCGCCGCACGCCATCGACGCGCGAAAGCGGCGGAGATGGTCCTCCCGATCGTCGGGGTGGAGGAAGTCCGTCCACCCCCAGCCGTCGAGAGCGGTGGGCGAAGCGCCGGTCTCGTCGACCCAGCGCCGGTTGGCGTAATCGACGCCACTGTCGGGACGCCCGCTGAGGACGAGCGCCGGCATCGTGTCGAGCACGATCCGCAGATCCAAGTCTGGAGGCTTCATCTCCTCTGCCGAAGCGGAAGTTTACGTCCGGCGGCCACGTCGAGATGCGCCCTCCGCTTACACTCGCCCGCATGCCGCAGCTCCCGACGACGCAGGCTGAAGATTCCGAGAGATCCTGGCTGGCCAGCGTCTACCGCCCGGGCGTGCCGCAGCTGACGATCCGCGCCGTCATCGCGGGGATGGCGATCGGAATCGTCATGTGCCTCTCGAACCTCTACGTCTTCTTCAAGACGGGCTGGTCGATGGGAGTGACGATCACGGCGGCGATCCTCGCGTACGCCCTGTTCCAGATGCTCTCGGCCGCGCGCCTCACGAAGCGCCCGCTCACCACGCTCGAGAACAACGCCCTGACGACCGTGGCCTCGGGCGCCGGCTACATGACCGGCGGCGGGAACATGGCGGCCTTCGGCGCGCTGATGATGGTGACCACGGTGCGCCCCGACTCGATCCCGATGATCGCGTGGCTCGGTTCCATCGCGGCGCTCGGCGTCTTCGCGGCCATCCCCATCAAGCGCCAGCTCATCAACCAGGAAGGCCTCGCGTTCCCCACCGGGACGGCCACGGCCGAAACCCTCCGCGCCCTCCACGGCGAGGGGGCCGCCACCGCGGAGGGACCGTCGGAGGGGAGCCTCCAGGCAAAGGCGCTCGGCTACGCAGCATTCTTCGCCGCGATCCTCACGTGGTTTCGCGACGCCAAGGCGTCGTTCATGCCGTTCAACGTACCCGGCGCGATCCCGCTGCCCCTCTCGATCGGCGGAAGATCCGCGGCCGAATGGACGCTGGCGCTGAAGACCGAGGTCGTCCTGATCGGAGCCGGCGCCCTCATGAGCTTCCGGACGGCGTGGTCGATGCTCCTCGGCGGGGTCCTCACGTACGGGGTGCTGGCCCCCTCGCTGTTCTCGCAGGGGATCCTCGGCTCCGTGAGCTACAAGGCGATCGTGGGCTGGTCCGTCTGGCCGGGCGCCGCCCTCCTCGTGGCCTCGGGCCTCACCTCCTTCGCGCTGGACTGGAGGAGCGTGGCCCGATCTTTCTCGGGCCTCACAAGCCTCTTCAGCCGGAAGACGCAGGGGGCCGAGGACCCGATGGACGCCGTGGAGTGTCCCGGCTGGTGGTTCCCGGCCGGCTTCGTGGTCCTCTCGCCCGTCGTGATCTTCCTGATGGGCTGGATGTTCCAGATCCCGCTCTGGGCGAGCCTGATGGCCATTCCGCTGGCCATCGTGATGGGCTTCGTGGCCGCGCGGGTGACGGGCGAGACCGACATCACGCCGACGAAGGCCCTGGGCCCCGTCACGCAGCTCGTCTACGGCGTGCTCACGCCCGGAAACCTCTCCGGCAACATCATGGCCGCCAACGTCACCGGAGGCATCGGGCTCCACGCGGCGGACCTCCTGACGACGCTGAAGACCGGATGGCTCCTCGGCGCGAGCCCGCGGGTCCAGTTCTTCGCGCAGCTCTTCGGCGTCCTGGCCGGCGCAGCCGTCGTGATCCCCGCCTTCAACATCCTCATCCCCGACCCGTCCACGCTGGGCTCGGACGCGTGGCCGGCCCCCGCGTGCCTCGTCTGGGCCGGCGTCTCGAAGGCGTTCTCGACCGGCATCGGCTCGCTCCCCCCCTCGGCCCGGACCGGCATCCTGGCCGGCTCCCTCCTCGGCGTGGCCCTCGCGCTTCTGGAGAAGTTCGCTCCGAAAAGGGTCAAGCACCTCATTCCCTCGCCCGCAGGGATGGGGATCTCGATGGTCATCCCCGGCAGCAACTCGATCGCCATGTTCCTCGGCGCGCTGGCCGCCTGGATTCTCAGGAAACGCCGCCCCGCCGTCGCCGACCGCTACGTGGTGCCGGTCGCCTCCGGGTTCATCGCCGGGGAGAGTCTCATGGGGGTCGCGGTCGCGCTCCTCCTCGTGGCTGGGGTCCTCTCGAAGTAGCCCGCAGCGGCCCCTCCCTTTGGCAAGCGAATTGCGGAGACCCCGTGGAACAAGGAGGTCTCATGAATACTTACGTGAAGAATTACAACCCGGGCAGGTCGATCCTGGCGGGTGGACTCCTACTGCTCGCGGGCCTCTCTGCCCCTCTCGGCGCCGCGGAGCTTCGCTCGAGCTCTCCCACCGTCGTCGGCGCCGTCTCCCATCTCCTTCTTCCCACGTCGGCGCACGTGAACGGCCAGTTCCGGTCGGTTTACAAGACGAAGGGTAGGATCGTCAACGCGTCCCGATTCGACTATCCGG
>CAZXSG010000708.1:0-3324 GCA_964643185.1 uncultured Holophagales bacterium | reverse complement strand
CTTCGGAGGGCCCACGGGAATCGATCTCGTCGGCGAGCGCACGGGGATCGTGCCCTCCACGCGGTGGAGCCTCGAGGCACGCCGCCATCCGTGGTATCCGGGCGAGACCATCTCGGCGGCCGTGGGGCAGGGTCCGGTGCTCGTCACGGCGCTCCAGGTCGCGCGCGCGTTCTCCGCTCTCGCGAATGCCGACGGCGCTCTTCCCACGCCGCACCTCTTCCACATCGCCGAGAACATCCGGAACGGCCAGCGTTTCGTGCACCGGCCCGAGGCCCGCAAGCATGTGCCGTTTCCCGAGGGAGCTCACGAGGCCATCGTGGAAGGGCTCTATCGCGTCGTGAACGTGCCGGGAGGCACCGCCTACGGGCTCCGGCTGCCCGGCCTCGATCTCTGCGGCAAGACGGGGACGGTGCAGGTCGTCGCGCAGAAGGACACCAAGAAAGCCCATCTCCTCGCCGAGGAGCTTCGCGACCACGGATGGTTCGCGGGCTTCGCGCCCCGGAACGATCCGAAGATCGCCGTCGCGGTGCTCATCGAGCACGGCGTCCACGGCAACACCTCCGCGGCGCCGCTCGCGGCGAAGCTGGTGGAGGCCTACCTGCGGACTCCGGCGGCCCCGCCGAAGGCCGCCCCCGCGCGCGAGCTCGCGGAGAGGGAACCGCCTCCGGGAGTGAGCGCCCTCGCCGTCGGCCTGGCCGTCGGGAACTAGCGACCGTGTCGCGCCTCGCGGAGATCCTCCCCCGCAGGCTCGATCTCCGGCTCCTCGCCCTCGCTCTCATCCTCACGGCCATCGGGATCGCCATGGTGATTTCGACCACGGCCGGAACGCCGCGCGCCGGCCTGGGAACGCGGCAGGCCATCGCCGCGGGCCTCGGCCTCCTCGGCGCCGTACTGCTGATCGTCGTCGACTACCGGATCCTCCTGCAGTACTCGCCCGGGATCTTCGCGCTCTCGCTGCTCCCGCTGATGTACCTCCCGCTCTTCGGCCGCAAGATCGCCGGAGCCAAGAGCTGGATCACCGTCTCGGGGTTCCAGTTCCAGCCCTCGGAGCTCACGCGGATCGCGGTGGCGCTCCTCGTGGCCTGGATCCTGGAGAACGACGACCGGGCCTTTCTCAGAGGCCGCACCATCGGGGCGCTCGCGTTCGCCGTGGGCCTTCCGATGCTCCTCATCATGTTCCAGCCCGACCTGGGCGTCGCGCTCACGTACGCGCCGTTCCTCGTGGCCGCGCTTTTCTTCGGCGGCTTCCGCGCGCGCTTCTGGGGAATTCTCGCCCTCACCGGTCTCCTCGCGATGGGCGGCTCGTGGTTCTTCCTCAAGGAGTACCAGAAGGACCGCATCCGCACGTTCCTGAACCCGGACACGGCCTCGCAGGGCGCCGGGTATCAGGTGCGGCAGGCCCGCATCGCCATCGGCTCCGGCGGCATCCTGGGGAAAGGCTGGCAGAAAGGCTCCCAGAGCCAGCTCGGATTCCTGCCCGTGCGCCACACGGACTTCATCTTCGCGGCGCTCGCCGAGGAGTGGGGTTTCGTGGGGGTCTTCGTGATCCTCTCGCTTTACCTCGCGTTCGGGCTGCGGGGTCTCACGATCGCGAGGGACGCCAGAGACCGGGGCGGAACCATCCTCGTCCTCCTCCTCCTGACGAACCTCGCGGTGCAGGCGATGGTGAACGTCGCGATGAACCTCGGCCTCGTGCCCACCACGGGCATCACGCTGCCGTTCCTCTCGTACGGCGGCAGCTCCATGCTCGCCACGTGGGGCATGGTGGGGCTCATCCTCTCGGTGGGCTACCGGCGCTTCGTCAACGTCTAGGCGCGAAGAACGACCTGCCTGCTATCGTCCGCCGCCCGCCATGATCTCCCTCTCGAAAATCGTCAAGCAATACGGCAAGCAGGTTCTCTTCCTGGATGCCGCCTTCCAGCTCAACACCGGCGAGAAGGCCGGCCTCGTGGGACCCAACGGGGCCGGCAAGACCACGCTCTTCCGGATGATCACCGGCGAGGAGACGCCCGACGACGGCGACGTCTCGGTGCCGAAGAAGCTCTCGATCGGCTACTTCCAGCAGGACATCGAGGAGATGTCGGGCCGCACGGTGCTCGAGGAGTCCATCGCCGGCAGCGGCCGCCTCGGGGATCTCCACCACGAGCTGGCCCAGCTCGAGAAGGACCTCGGGGATCCGGAGAAGGCCGACCAGATGGAGAAAGTCCTCGAGCGCTACGGCGAGGTGCAGGGCGAGTACCAGCAGCGCGGCGGCTACGAGATCGAGGCCCGCGCGCGCGAGGTGCTGCACGGCCTGGGCTTCGACGACGAGCGCGTCGACGGCGACGTGGGTGCGCTCTCGGGCGGCTGGAAGATGCGCGTCGCGATGGCGAAGGTGCTGCTCGGGCGGCCCGACGTTCTTCTGATGGACGAGCCCACGAACCACCTCGACATCGAGTCGATCCTCTGGCTCGAGGGCTTCCTGAAGGGCTACCAGGGTTCTCTCCTCATGACCTGCCACGACCGGGACTTCATGAACCGCGTGGTGGACAAGATCGTCGAGATCGACGGCGGCGAGCTCCTCACCTATTCGGGCGACTACGACTTCTACGAGAGGGAGCGGGCGCTCCGCGAGTCGCAGCGGGAGGCCGCGTACGCGCGGCAGCAGGCCATGTTCGCCAAGGAGGCACGCTTCATCGAGCGCTTCCAGACGCACGCGGCCAAGGCCGCGCAGGTTCAGAGCCGGGTGAAGAAGCTCGAGAAGATCGAGGCGGTCGAGCCCCCCAAGCGCCGCAAGATCGTGAAGTTCCAGTTCCGGCGGGCCCCGCGCTCGGGCGAGGACGTCGCGCAGCTCAGCCATGTGGCCAAGCGCTACGGCAGCCGCGTGATCTACGACGACTTCGACTTCCAGATCCGGCGCGCCGAGCGCTGGTGCGTGATGGGCGTGAACGGCGCGGGCAAGACGACGCTCCTCAAGATGGTCGCCGGCGGCCTCGTGCCCGATTCCGGCACCGTGCAGCTCGGCGCGAGCCTCAAGGTCGGCTATTTCGCCCAGCAGTCGCTCGAGCTCCTGGACCCCACGCTCACCGTCGCCGAGCAGCTCCAGGCCGACTTCCCGCTCGAGGGCGTGGGCTCGCTGCGCAACCTGGCCGGGGCGTTCCAGTTCTCGGGAGACGACGTCGACAAGAAGATCGCCTATCTCTCGGGCGGCGAGAAATCGCGCCTCGTGCTCGCCACCATGCTCTTCGACCCGCCGAACTTCCTCGTCCTCGACGAGCCGACGAACCACCTCGACCTCGCCACCAAGGACATGCTGACGGGCGCCCTCGCCGACTTCGACGGCAC
>CAZXSG010000707.1:0-3324 GCA_964643185.1 uncultured Holophagales bacterium | reverse complement strand
TTCCAGTTGGCCAGAAGGGAGGCGGGAAGCACGAGGAGCGACGGCTTGGGCCGAGGCAGTTCTTCGCCCTTGAGCTGCAAGAGGAGCGCGAGGACCTGGATCGTCTTTCCGAGGCCCATGTCGTCGGCCAGGCAGGCTCCGAGGCCCCGCGAGAGAAGGAACCTCAACCATCCCATGCCCCGCATTTGGTAGGGGCGCAGCGTGCCTGTGAGGGTCGGTGGCGCTGCCACGGCGCCGATCTCCTCCCGCGCGGCCACGGGGTCGAGCAGCTCGCGGAGCCAGCCGTCGGAGACGACCTCTTCGATGGGATAGCCGCCGGGGTCGGTCTCGAGGCCACCCGCGAGCTTCAGGAACTCGCCGAGCGTGGTGCGTCCGGAAGGGCGCTTGTCGAACAGCGCGAGCGTGCGCGAGACGCTCGCGGGGTCGAGGAGCACCCACTCGCCCCGGAGATCGACGAGCGGGATCTTGCGCGCGGCCAGCTCCTCGAACTGCGTGGGGGTGAGGAGCTCGTCGCCCACGGCGACGCGCCAGTCGAACTCCACGAGCGTCGCGAGGCCGAAGCGCGTGACCGCCGAAGGGTTACCGCCCTCGCCATGCAGACGCACCCGCACGCGCGTGATCTTGCCGTCGCCGGGGAGGAGCACGGAGGCGCCCGCGTCGCGGAGGAGCGGGGCCTCCTTCGTGAGGAAGCGGTGGGCTTCCTCGAGAGACAGCTCCGCACCGACGGGATGCCGTTCCTCGAGGCTCCGCGCGACGGGAGGAGAGAGGGGCGACACGGCGCCGAGGCGGGAGAGGAGGGCCTCTTCGGGGTGCGCGAAGCGGCGTCCGAGCCGGCGCACCGACGCTCCGCCGCTCCAGACCTCCTCGGCGAGGATGATGAGAGTGGGGTCTTCCGTCGCCTCGAGGTGATACCGCAGGCGGAACGCCCCCGGCGCGTCGCCGCGCTCGGGGGGCACGAGCCGGATGCCGAGGCGCAGCGTGCCCTCCTCGACGGGCTCGAGGAGCGGGAGGCTCCACTCGCGGAGACGCGACAGCTTTTCGGCCGAAAGCGCCGGAGGACCGGCCTGGGAGATCTCCTTGGCCGACATCGCGAGCGAGGCAACGAGAGCGAGCTCCGGCTCGCCACCGTGGTCCGCGGCGTCGCGGCTCTCCTCCGGCAGCACGGAGCGCAGGAGCTCCCGCGCGCCAGCGTCGGTGACGTCGTCCAGGAAGGCGCGCAGCACGGCGGCCGCGGCGGGGAACGTGGTGTCGTGACGCGTGCCGTGGCCGCCCTTCTCGAGGCTCGCGGTGCGGGCCAGAGGCGGTAGGGCTGAAACGAAACGCGCCAGGCGGTCCTTCTCGTGGGAATCGGAGAGCACGAGCCTCCAGCGCGGGTGGGCTTCCTCGAAGGCCGGCGCGACGCGCCGCCTGTGCAGGAGATCGAAGACCCAGCGGGCGGCCTCGCACCAGTAGAGGAGGTCGTCTCCGGCGGTGAGGCGGCCCTGCGCGAGGGCTTCGGGCAGCGGCACCAGAGCATCCAGGATCGCGTCCGGGGCCACGAGGAGCGCGTCCACTTCGAGGGGCGAGAGGTGAGGGGCACCAGCGTGGGAGTAGTCCGAGATGTCTTTGAGCGCGGGGTCGGACGGGACAGGCCGTCCGTGCCACACGGGGAACGACAGCGTGATGCGGGCCCGCGTGAGCGCGCCGCGCTGGGAGCCGGGAAACGCGGCCCCGGCGGCGCGCAGGGATTCCTCGAGGTGATCGACCGGCACGTCGCGCGGGTGCTCGTCGCGGGGGACCTCGTGCGCCGCGTCGGCCTCTCCCCAAAGGAAGAACCCCGGTGTCCCTTCGACGTCGGATCCTCGGGCGAATGCGGCCAGGTAGCCGCCATGGACGATGAACAAAGCCGTTCATTGTCGCCTGAGGTCCCCTCCGGGGGAAGTGGGAGGGCTTGCTATCCTCCGCGACTCCATGAAGGCGAATGAATTGTTCCGGCTCCTCTCGAGCGACGAGATCGACTCCATCGTGCTTTCGGCCTGTACCGACGACGAGGTTCCCGAGAAGCTCGCCGGCGGTGTCCTGACGTATCAGGGCATCGCCATCGGGCGCTTCGCGAAGCTCACCGAGGTGCAGCGAAAGACCTACGTGCGCAGGACCTTGCGCGACCGGCGCGCCGGAGACCTCGCGCTCTTCGTTCTCTCGGCGGCTCTCACGAGACAGCATCCCAAGATGATCGGTGCCTTCCTCGACGAGGTGGGGCTCCCGCACAAGGGACCCCACCTCGAGTTCGAGGGTGAGATCCCCGAGCCGCCCGCCGAGACGGTCGGGAAGGGTGTCGAGGCGCTCCTCGCCGCGTACGACGCCCGGGCCGTCGCGCTCTACCTCATTGCCTTCACGGCCCAACCCGACGTGAGCTGGAAGGCGCTCGAGGGTTTGCTCGGCACGGACGCGCGGCTTGCCGTCGAGGACCGTTCGGCGGCCTGAGCGCCCCGTAAGGGGCTACGATCGGGCATGCGACTCGGGTCATGCCTCGTGCTCCTCGCCATCGCCTGCGCCGCGCGTCCCGCCGGCGCCGCGACGCGCGTCTTCCAGAGCCCTTCGGGAGGGCTCTGGAGCGACCCGGTCAACTGGAGCCCCACCGGAGTGCCCGCTCCCTTCGACACCGTGATCATCAACGTCGAGGGGACCTACACGGTGACCCTCGACGTCGACGCCGAGCTGACGACGCTGAATCTCGGAGCGGCGAAGGCCAATGTGACACTGGCGATCCTTCCGGGGCGGACGCTGGCTCTCGTGGGCGGCTTCGACGCGGGCGGGGCCACGAATGCAAGCGTGCAGAACGGCGGCACGTTCGAGTTCCGGGGCGCTTCGGGCGACGCGTTCTGGTTCGGCCAGAGCTCGAGCTTCACGAACACGGGAACCCTGCGGAAGGTCGCCGGGACGGGTGCGTCGCCCACCTCGAGCCTCGTGGGGTTCACGTTCTCGAGCCCGGGCGCGGTGGACGTCACGACCGGGTCGCTGCGGCTTCTCAACATGCCCCTCGCGACGCTGTCCGGACCGCTGTCGGCCGTCTCCGGGTCGGCGCTGGTCCTCGACACACGCACGAACCTCGATACCGGAGCGGCGTTCACGGGGGCCGGGAAGCTGGTCGTCACGGGTTTCGACACCGTGCGTGTCGTTGGGAGCGCCAGCGCGACGAACCTCGAGCAGCGGGCCGGCACGATCGACGGGGGAGGGACCCTCACGATCTCGGGCCTCTACGCGTTCCAGGGTGCCACGATGGGCGGAGCGGGGTCGACCGTGATCCTCCCCGGCGCCACGCTGAACGTGGGGATCGCGGGCCTG
>CAZXSG010000706.1:0-3325 GCA_964643185.1 uncultured Holophagales bacterium | reverse complement strand
GGGGGGGACACTGTGGATCGGCAGGGCCCGGGGCGGGCGGGATCGCCGCCGGCCCGATCGCGGGTTCGACCATTTTCGCCCCGCCCCGAAGAACCCGCGCTCGCTCGCGCACCCGAACGTCAGCGCGATCCATCAGGACCGGGAGGGAACGCTCTGGGTCGGAAGTCGCGGCGGGCTGGCGCGCTTGAATCGCGCCACCGGAGACTTCGATCGCTTCCAGCACGATCCGAAACGGCCGGACTCGTTGAGCGACGACACGGTGCTGTCGATCGCGTCCGACGCGGCCGGCACGCTCTGGCTCGGCACGCGCGGCGGGCTGAACCGTCGCGACCCCGTCACCGGGCGTTTCCGCGCCTTTCGCACCGCCGACGGTCTGGCCGACGACACGGTTTACGCGATTCTGGAGGGTGCGGACGGCGGGCTCTGGCTGAGCACCAACAAGGGCCTCAGCCGGTTCGACCCGAGGTCCGGGACGTTCGACGGATTCGAACGGCGGCACGGCCTCCAGGGCAACGAGTTCAACGCGGGCGCCGCTCTTCGCGATCCGTCGGGGCTCCTCCTCTTCGGCGGAACCGAGGGGTTCAACGCGTTCCTCCCGCGGGAGATCCGAAAGAACCCGTTGCGGCCGAGCGTGGCCATCACGGACTTCCTCCTCTTCAACAAGCCGGTGCCGATCGGTGGAGCCTCGCCGCTACGGAAGGCGGCGCCGGTGCTCGACGCGATCACGCTGAAGCACGCCGATTCCGTGTTCGCGTTCGAGTTCGCCGCGCTCAGCTTTCGGCACCCCGAATCCACCCGCTTCAGGTACCGCCTCGAGGGCTTCGACACCAGCTGGATTCCCACCGGCGCCGGCGACCGGAAGGCCGTTTTCACCAACGTGCCGGCCGGTCACTACCGTTTCCGGGTCGCAGCCGCCAACGACGACGGCGTCTGGAACGAGGACGGCGCGACGGTCGCCGTGACGATCCTCCCGCCCTGGTGGCTCACGGTGTGGATGAAGGTCGTGTACGTGCTGCTCGCTCTGGGGGCGCCGTTCGCGTTCTATTTCGTCCGGCTCGAGGCGTATCGGCGGAGGCAGGCCGAGCTGGAGGCCCAGGTCGCCGAGCGGACGTCGCGGATCGCCCGGCAGAAGGACGAGATCGAGGCTCAGGCCAGCGAGCTCCGCACGGCGAACGAAAAGCTCGTCGAGCTGGGCGCGTTCAAGGAAGGTCTGATGGGCATGATCGTCCACGACCTCAAGAACCCGCTGAACGCGATATTGAACGGTCTCGAGCCGTCGTCGTCACCGGCTCCGCGCGGCGTGGTGAAGAACGCGGCCCGACAGATGCTGAACCTCGTCACGAACATCCTGGACGTCCAGCGTTTCGACGAGGCGAAGATGCCGGTCGCGCCGCAGCCCGTCGATCTGCGTGAGGTCGCGGCCTCCGCGATCGAGCAGGTCTCCTTCCTCGCGCGCGGGCGCCGGCTCGAGAACGAGCTGCCGCCCGGCACCTCGGTGTGGATCGATCCCGAGCTGGTCTCCCGCGTCTTCGTGAACCTTCTGACGAACGCGATCAAGTTCACGGCGGAGGACGGACGGATCGCGATCCGGATGGTTCAGGACGAAGCAGACGAAGGGTTCGTGAGGGTCGAGGTTGCCGACGACGGCGCGGGAATCCCCGCGTCCAAGCTCGAGCACGTCTTCGACCGCTTCTCGCAGGCCCTGGCCCGCGACTCCGGCGGCACGCGCTCGACCGGCCTCGGCCTCACGTTCTGCCGGCAGGCCGTCGAGGCGTTGGGCGGACGCATCGGCGTAACATCGAAAATTCTTGAAGGAACGACGTTCTGGTTCACGTTGCGCAAGGCCGGCGCCGACTCGGCGGACGGTGTGAGAGCGGCGGATTCGGTCGACGCTGTCCCCCTTGCCGCATCCCTCCTCACCGCCGAGGAGAAGCGGCTGCTCGCGCCCTACGCCGCCGAGCTGGCGACGATTCCCATCTACAGGGTCAGCGCGCTGAATGCCGTCCTCGCGCGCCTCGACGCGGATCTCGGTGAACGCGGTTCCTCGTGGTCGTCTCGCGTGAGGGACGCGGTGTTCCTCGCGGACGAATCCCGATTCCGGGTTCTGCTGGAGGAGATCTGAACGTGGCGCCGGAGATTCTCCAGAAGGTGTTGATCGTCGACGACGAGGCCACCAATCTTCAGGTCATCGCGCGCGCGTTCGAGGCGATGCCGGACCGCCCGTACGAGGTCCTGCAGACCCTGTCGCCGGCCCAGGCGCTCGAGATCGCCCGAACGGAGCAGCCCGATCTGATCATCACCGACTGGGACATGCCCGTCGTCGACGGAATCGAGCTGATCCGCCGCCTCAAGGCCGACCCGGCCACCCGCGACGTCCTGGTGATCATGTGCACCGGCGTGATGACGACCTCCCGGAACCTCGAGGCCGCCCTCGATGCCGGCGCCGTCGACTACATCCGCAAGCCCGTCGACGCCCTCGAGCTCCTCGCGCGGACCCGCTCGATGCTCCATCTCGCTGCCACGCTGAAGCGAATGCGGACGCAGAACGAGGAGCTCCGCGCAAGCCGCGACCAGATGGAGTGGATGGCGCGAACCGACCTGCTCACGAAGCTCCCCAACCGGCGCGACTTCCTCGAGAAGCTCGAGCGGCAGATGGCCTCGGCGCGGCGCCATGGCCGGAGCTTCGTCCTCGCGATGGCCGACCTCGACGATTTCAAGGTCGTGAACGACCGGCACGGCCACGCCGCGGGCGACGCGGTGCTCGAGGGGGCCGCCTCGCTGCTGCGTCAGACGGTGCGCACCGACGACTACGTCGCACGGTGGGGAGGCGAGGAGTTCATCCTGCTCTTCGCGGACACCGACCTCGAGGGAGGCCGCGTCATCGCGGAGAAGATCCGGCAGAACGTCCTGGAACGAACCTGGGAGTTCGAGGGACGCGATCTCTCGATCACGGTGACGATCGGCGCCTGCGCTTGCGACGGCCGGGGCGAGCTCGACGCGCTCTTGCGAAGAGCCGACGAGGCGCTCTACGAAGGCAAGGCGTCGGGCCGCAACCGTGTGATCGTCAAGTCCTGAACGCGGCCCTCATCGTTCCCGAGGGACGCGCCGGCGTCGCGGAGCGGGAGCCTGAATCTCCTCCCGCTTGACGTAGTGCGGGTGATGCGCGAGATCGACGCCGATACCGCCGACGGCGGAGAGGATGTCTTCGATGTCGCGCAGCACCGAGATCACCCCGATGAAGCGCTTCCCGGCACGCACGGGCGTGGCGGTGGCCGCCACCAGGCGGCCGGCTTTGCCCTTGCGGTGGACGGAGAAGACGCCCTTG
>CAZXSG010000705.1:0-3327 GCA_964643185.1 uncultured Holophagales bacterium | reverse complement strand
GTCTCGAGCCGCCGCCGCCACGACACCCGCAAGAAGAAGAACAAGCAGGGGGAGGAGGAGATCCGCCACAGCACCTGGGCCGAGGGCTCCTGCTCCTTCCAGGTCACGCTCGTCGACGGCCGGAACGGAGAGCGCATCGCGCGCTTCACGGTTTCAGAGGAGGGCCGCTCCCCGGCGTACTCCGACTGGCGGGACGATCTCCTCGAGACCGCGGAACGCGACGCGGTGGATCGCGCGGTGAGCGAAGCGCTCTTCCAGTTCACGCCCCAGCGGGTCACGGAAACTCTCCCGCTCGAGGAGGAGGCCCCTTCGGCGAAGGAGGGAATCGCGCTCATCGAGAAAGGCCAGCTGCGGGAAGCGCGCCTCCTCTGGGAGCGGGCCGCCAAGGACGCTCCGGGTTCGGCCCCGCTCGCGTACAACCTGGGCTGCGTTTCGGAAGCGCTCGGGGACTCGAAGGCCGCATCCGAGTGGTACGACGACGCTCAGCGACTCGATCCGGCCTCGGAGAGGTTCCGGCGGGCCGCGTCGGATCTCCGCCGGCGATCCGAGGACGTCGAGCGCCTCCGCAAGAGAGACTGAACCCGGACCGGAAGAATCGCCGGGGCTCCTGCGAGCCCCGGCGATGACGCGAGGTGTCAGGGAGGAGGGGCCGCCCCTCCGAGGAACACGAACAGGTTCAGGTAGATGGAGTCCGCCGGCGTCTGACTGTTGTTGGCGTTCGTGTCTCCCTGGCAGAGCGATGACACGGGGTTTCCTCCCAGGAAGATCGCCAGGTTGAGGTAGATCGAGTCGGCGGGCGTGATCGCGCCGTTGTTGTTCGCGTCCCCCCGGAGCGCGTACGTGAAGCCGTTCGTGAGCGTTCCCGAGAGCATGTCGGTGTTCGTCACCACGACGTTCCCCGTCACCGCGGCGGCATTCGCGCGCGTTCCCGCGGTGCACGTGATGGCCGTCGGCGTGACGTTCGTGACCGTGCACGCCGTTCCGACGAGGGATACCGTCGCGCCGGGGAGGAAGCCCGTTCCCGTGACGGTGATCGTGCGTCCCCCGACCGTGCTCGCACAGGCGGGGTTGACGAGCGAAACCGTGGGCGGCGGGTTGGGGAGCGCCCCGAGCCAGCCGATGTCCTTCATCTGCGCAATCGTGGAGTCCGTTGCCACGTTGTGGGTGAGGTCGGGGTTGATCGCGGGCTCCATGAGCACGTTCGGGGTCGCGCTCACGTCGAAGTGCGACGTGGACGATCCCGGCTGACGCGGATCCGGAGCGTACATGAGCATGTTGCCGGACGCATCGGCCCCGGCCCTCGTCGCCAGGTCGAGAGCGAGATTCGCCGTGGCGCCACCGGCCAGCGGAAGGTTCGCGCGAATCGTGGCCCCGTTCGCCTGGGTGAGCCGCACCGACGGGATCGTGATGGTGGCATCCGTGCCGGCGAGCCCCGTCGGAGGCGGCACGCCCGCCACATTGTCGGCCACGAGCACGGCGATCGCGCCGGCATCCTGGCAGTTCTTGACCTTGATCGTGAACGAGCACGTCCCGCGATCGACGAGAGCGATGTTGCCGTTGACCGCCCCCGCGTTCGTGAGCGGCGAGCAGGCGTCGAACGTGGTGGGGCCCGCTCCGTCGGCGGGATCCAGGGCGGCTACGATCGCGCCGGTGACCCCGGGCGACGACAGGGCGGCCCCGAACGCGGCAGGCCCCACGTAGTAGCTGCCCGAAGCCGGCGAGCCGGCGCTGATGAGGAGTCTGCCGCGAGGCGAGAGGTTGGTGGCCGCCCACGCGGTGACGTTTGGCCCGGTCCAGACCAGCCCGACGCCGGAAATCACGGACGCCACCCGGTTGGCGTTGGTTTCCAGAGGGTCGGTCCATTGACGGCCGGTGGCCACGTCTTTGAGATTGCGGGCGAAGATGTCGCCGAAGCCGGAGTTGAACGCGCCCGTCCCCCCATTGACGAACGTGGAGAACCCGAGCCCGTGACCCACTTCGTGGAGCAGAACCGTTGCGAAGTCGATCTGGCTCGGGCCCTCGTTCGCGTCGAGGCCGTAGTACCAGGAGCTGCCGGTCAGGCAGCCCGGCGTTCCGAGGTTCACGTTGAAATTCGAGTTGATGTCCTGAACGCCGACGCTCTGGTCGGTTCCGGCGAGCTTGTCGGCGAGGGCCGAGTGGTACCAGGTGCTCGCGAACGGTGCGCCCGGGAAATCCCGGAAGATCGCCTGCGTGCCCGCCGACCCCAGCACGCCCGAGGTGGCATCGCACGTCAGTCCGGTCCACGTTCCGCGAACGCGAATCTCGACGGCGCTCGGGAGAACGGCACCCCAGAGACCCGCGACGTAGGTATAGACGTTGAGGCGCTGCTCCCCGATCGTCATCCCCATGTTGCCGCCAATGGGCGCCGCCGGCGTGGGATCGTTGAAGCCGACTCCGGGAGCGTCGTTGTTGATGATCGTGATCGTCGCTGCAGGGGCGGCAGATGCCGCGGCGAAGAGGAGGGACGCGAGGAAGACGCGAGCGTTCTTCATCACTTCACTTCCGCAGGGGCCGCGGGGGCACTCACCGGCTTCGCCTTCATGAACGTCGCCGCCTGCTTCGCGGTGTCCGCGCAGATCCACTCGACCTTGCCGTTGGCGCCGACGCGGGCCACGGCCGCGGTCTGAAAGCGGCCATCGAGATTCATGCCGAAGCCGCCGCCCGGAAGCGGGTATTCCTCGAGACCCTCGGCGCTGTCCGAGAACATCGACCGCATCTGACCTTCCAGCACTTGGAGCTCCTGCCCCTCGGGCGCGCGGAGGAGGCCCGTCTCCGCATCGCGCACCACGACGAGCCCGGCTTGCCCGGCCGTCTTCGCGGGCGGCGTGGCAGGTGCGTAGCCCCGCAGGGGCGGAGCCACGCGAGCAGCCTTCGGGGATGCCTTGGAGGCGACCGGTTTCGAGGCAGCGGTCTTCGCCGTCGCCTCCTGGTCTCGCTCGCAAGCCCGCGCCGGGGACGCCGCGACGAGCGACGCGACCGCAACGCAGACCAGCGAGGTCGTGAGTTGAGCTTTCATGGCAGGTACCTCCTCGTTCGAGAAAAACTGACACGTCAATTTACCAGTGATCCAACCGGATGGAATCCAACGTGGCGAATCGACGCAGTTTTCGAGACGCTCGGCTTCAGCGAATCCAGCCGGGGGAGCATCCTCCACGGCGACACTCTTCGAAGAGGTCGTCGAGGTCCTTCCTCGCGTCCTGTGCGGCCTTTCGATACGGGGCGAGCAAGGCCTCGCGATTCAGGTGCGCGATCTGCTGGTTGACCGTCGTCACCATCGCGGGGGCCGGGTTCTTCGCCTCGTACTCC
>CAZXSG010000704.1:0-3327 GCA_964643185.1 uncultured Holophagales bacterium | reverse complement strand
GGGAACGCGGCGGCTGGTTCCTTCTGGAGGCCCCGGCTCCGGGGCCGGCCGTCCACGGGGACGAGCGCCTTACCGCGTTTCGGATCGGGCCGCTGCGTCTCGCGCACGATCGGAACGCCCATGCTGTGCCCAACGAGCACGGCTTCCTCGACACCCGCGTCGACGAGCACCGCGTCGACGGCTTTCGCGAAGTAGACGGTGGTGTACGAAACGTCGGGCTTGTCGCTCTTCCCGAATCCGGGGAGGTCCAGGTAGATCGCTCGCGTCCTGCCCTCGAGCGCGGGGGCCTGGAGGCGCCAGATGGTGAGGTCGCAGGCGAAGCCATGCACGAAGACGACGGCCTTCTTCCCCTCGCCCACGCTTTTGTAGTGGACCTTGGTGCCCTCCAGCGCCGCGAACCGAGACGGGGCAACGGAAAGATCCTGGGCGGCGAGGGGGCTCGATAGGAGAGACGCGCACGAAAGGAGCAGACACGCCAGGGGCTTCTTCATATCTCTCGACCTCTTCGCCGGCATTCTTGCCCAACCCGGACTGCCCGGGCTGTCCGGCAGGACGGCCTGAGGCGATCCTTCCGGATCGCCCGGGCGCGAAGAGTCAGTCGCCGCCCAGTCCGACGAGCCGGAAGGCGGCCCAGTTGAACGGGTGGGCCCATCGCGGCGAGCTCGAGAGAGCGGCCTGAGTCCTCTGGAGAGCCGTGTCCGGGGAAGCGCCCGCGCGGAGCTCCTCGTGGAACCTCGTCATGAACACCGCCGTCGCCTCGTCCGAGATGCGCCAGGACGCCGCGAGCACGGCGCCCGCACCGGCTTCGAGAAAGTGGCGTGAGAGATCGAAGGAGCCCTCTCCGTTGGCGAACCACTCCGAGCCGGGGCCCGTTTCGCAGCCCGAGAGCACGACGAGGTCGGCCCGCACGGGAGGGTAGTGGATCAGCTCCCACGCGCGGAGCAGCCCGTCGTCATCGGGTCCGTCGGGAGCGACCACGAGACCGGTGGCGAGCGCGAAAGCCACGTTCGAGACGGCATGCGTCGCGAGGTGAACGACGCGCGCTCGCGAGAGCTCGCGGAAGAGGGTGTCCCGGGTTGCGGCCTTCCCGACGTAGAGGCGCGCGGCCCCGCCCCAGCCCGCGGCGATCTGGGCGCCTTCGCGTGCCGCGTCGGGCAGCTCTTCGTAGGCGGGGTTCCGGGGGTCGGCGAAGATCGCGACACCCCCGTCGCGGGGGGCCTCGAGCCGGCGCGCGAGCTCGCGTCGAACCGACAATGAGAGCACGTTGCTGATCGGTTTCCAGGCGCCGAGGAACCGCGCGTCCCTGCCGCGCACGCGAAGAAGCGCGCTGAATGGAATCTGCTCGAGGTTGCCGTCGGCCACGATGATCAGTCGTTTTGCCCGCACGATGTCCTCGTCCAGCGAGCCGAGGAGGGCGTCGTAAAGAGTCGAGGCGATCTCGGTGAGCGAAGCGGTATCGGATCCCGGGTCGGCGAGAAGCCTCCGGAGTCGCGCGACGAGGGGCCAGAGCTCGTGATACTCGAGCTCGTGCGTCAGGATCTTGACTTCACCGCCGTGAGAGAGCGCGAGGAAGTTCCTCGTGGTGTAGGGGAAGTACACGAGCAGCGCGCCAGGCGGGATCTCGTCGGTGAGGCGATCCGGCGGCGGGGTGAGCGAGGCCCGAAGGTGTGGGGCGTCGAGGAGGGCTCCCAGCTCCCAGAGCCGCGTCAGGACTGCCGGATCGAGCGTGCCGTCGGGAGAGAGCGTCCGCCGCGACAGCCGGCGATGCTCGGCCAGGAGCGCGTCGCGGCTCGGGTCGGGTGGTGCGCCGGGTCGCGCCTCACGCCGGCCCGCGATGACGGTGGCCAGAACGCGGCCGCGAAGGCGCTCCACGGTTCGCAGGGCGGCCTCAGCTCCCTGGAGGTCGAGAGCGAAGCTGGCCCCGAAGAAGTACGCGCTCATGTGTTGGTTGGCCCACCCCGAGCGCGATTCGCGGCTGGGGCGAATGAAACGGGACATTTCCTCCGCGGTCTCGAGGGCAACACAGGACCACTGGTTTCCAGGGCTCTCCTTCGTCGTCGTCCGGCGCGCGATCTCGAGGGCCAGACGCCAGCGGGTCCACGACGATCCTTCGGGAAGGAGAGTCGAGGCCGCTTCGGTCGCCGCCAGGTCGCTCGGTCTCAGCCCGGAGGAGTTCTCCATCGCGTACGTGAAGATGCGCAGCGCCTCCGCGAGCTGGAACCGCGAGCCCGACAGCGACAGGAGCCGGATGGACTCGAGCAGGTCTGCTTGTCCCTGTACGAGCTCCTCGCGCGTGGCGCCCTGGGTCCGGAACCAGGACAAGGCCCTGAGGCTGAGGGCAGAGCCTTCGGAGCCGGGACGGAGCCTTCGCCGGAGCGCGACCGCGTCATCCGCGAAACCCAAGGCCTGTCTCGCCGAGGATTCGAAGTTGTTGAGGGAGATGGGGCAGGGGAATCGGCATGATGAGGTCACCAGCATCCTCGCGACCCCTTCGAGGTACGTGGCGCGCCCCTCGTCGCTGGCCGCAGCGAGATGGCGCTCGGCCATCCGGATGTGCGCCTCCGCGACGGTTCCTTCCGAGAGAAGCTGCGTCTGGCGAGCGAGCCCCACGCGGGACCTTACGATTTCGTCGGCGTGGACGGCAGGTTCGAGCTGGGCCTCGCCGAGCGCGAGCATGTAGTGCTTCTCCGCTTCCGAGCCCCGGGATGCAAAGAACTCCACATCCCCCGCCAGGCGCTGTACCTGGATGCGGGTGGGCCTCGAGAGCACCGCGAGCCCGGCGTCCGACAGATGAGGAGCGAGCAGGTTCCGGGCCCGGTCGCTCTCCGCGACCCGCAGTGCTTCTTCGGCCGCGGCGATGGCCCGCCTCGCCGTGATGTCCGGGCCCGCGGAGGCCTCCGTCGACGTGTGGGACGCGGCGCCGAACGACGCCGCGCATAGGCCCGCCGCGGCGCCGACGGCCCAGAGCGACCGTCTTCCCGAGGGGCGAGAAACCTGGATTGCTGATCGGAAGAGGATTCGCATCAACGCACTCATCGTAATTCCGGTTGGCGGAATGGGGTATGCTGATGCTCCTTCAAGGAGTCACCGTGAAGCTCTGGAATCCGCGTGTCCTGGCTACCCTCGGCCTTCTGCTTTCGGCGGGAGCCGCCTCTGCCGATTCCCCGGATACTCCGTTTCTCGTCGGCCTGGCCGGCGATGTCGTCGTGATCGGGGCGGAGGGCCACGCCGTGGGCGTGACGCTCGGACGCAAGGTGGCGCCCGGAACGGTGATCGAGGTGCGAGGAGAGGGACGCGCGCGCCTGACGTATCCGAACGGCAGCCGAT
>CAZXSG010000703.1:0-3328 GCA_964643185.1 uncultured Holophagales bacterium | reverse complement strand
GCGGTGGGCCGCGTCTAACGGGCGGTGCCTCGAAGTCGCCGGCCGCGCGGCTGGCAACGGGGCGCAGCTCTTCGGCGGCCTCCCCGAGCTTGCCGAGAGTGAGGGCCCTGCGGGCCCCGGCGACGAACGCCCCGGTCCACGAAAGCGTGCCGGAGGCTTCCTCGGAGTCGCGCAGCCGGTCCAGCCGATAGCGCTCCCCCGAAAGCGCGAAGAGGCGCGCGCGGATCTCGGGGGGAACGTTCGCGAGCCCGTCGGCGAGGTGGGAGAGAGCGGTCACGTCGACCTCGGACGTGCGGCCGTCGAGGAAGTAACGGATGAGCTCGGTGCGGCCGTCGCCACCCCAGGGCACGGTGACGTAGGCCGGCCACAGCTCGACGACGCGGGCCATGGCCTTGCGGCTGCGGGGCGTGTCGAGCTCGCGCGGGGGATGGGCCGCGAGGTAGGCGTTGCTCTCGGTGACGAGGCCCGGCACGTCGGCGAGGCGGCTCCTCTCGACGAGCCGGTCGAGCCCGGTCACGCGTTCGTCCTCTTCCCGCTCGCGATACAGCGCGTGCACCTCGGCAACGAGAGGGAGCGGTGCCTTCGACGCGGCCAGCGCGCGAAACGCCTGAGAGAGCTTCTGGGCGTCTCTGGGAAGAATCCCCAGCACGGCCTCCGCACCCCCGAGCGCGGCGAGGGCGGGCACGCTCCGCGCGAGGAACGCGGAATCGCGGAGCGCTTTGCGCAGAACGGCCGGGACACGCGGCGAGACCGAGTCGGGGAGGAGGCCCCAGGTCTCGACGTAGGCCCCCGCGAGAAACGTGTACGCGAAGTCGTTCTCGGGGGCGGCGGCGAGCGCGGCGGTGAGCGGCACGTCCCAGCGGGCCACCTCCGAGGGCTCGGCGACACGTCCCCTGCGGCGGAGGCGCGCGTACTCGAGCTGACCGAGGAGCATGCGGGTGTGGTCCCAGCCGGGGCGGCTCGCGATCGCATCGAGCATGAGGTCGCGGGCCGACTCCAGCTCCTCGTCGAGCACGAAGAGGTTTTCCTTCCAGAGCTCCTGGTGCTCGGGGGACAGGTTCGGGAGGTCGACGGGCTGCGTCGCGTCGTCCAGGGCCGTCTCCGCGAAGATGGCGAACGTCTCCTCGGGCGAGGCCTGCTTGCGCGTCTCGTCGAGCCGCCAGGGCAACCGCTGCTCGAGGGTGTGCCGGGTGCCGATGGTCCACACCCGGGCGCGGGCCGACCGCAGCTCCGCATAAGGGAGGATCGAGACGGCCAGGAGAACGAGGCACGCGGCGGCCGCGATGAAGTCGTTTCGCCGGCTCATGGAACCCTCTCGGGAAGGGCGAGCCCGAAGGAGACGAGGTTCCGCACGAGCTCGCCGGCATCGCGGAGGGCCAGGTCGCGCGGGATTCCGAACGTCTCGACGAGGCGTTCCGCGAGCGCGTCGAGCGGGACGGCCTCGCCGCGGGCGAGCTCGAGGAACACGATGGCCCCGCTTCCGTTCAGCTCCACGGTCTCGAGCGTCTCACGGTTCAGCACGACGGCCGAGCCGTCTTCGAGCACGTGGTGCCTCACGCGGGGCGCGAGGCGGTAGCGAGGTTCCGAGCTCAACACCGGAGGCTAGTCCAGCGCGAACTCTTTCTTCCAGTCCGAATCGGCTGGGAGCTCCGGCTGGCCGTCCTTGACGAGCACGAACCCCTCGAGCACGAGGACGTCGATCCCCGTGCGCATGAAGCAGCGGTAGCTGTCTTCGGGCGTGCACACGATGGGCTCGCCGCGCACGTTGAAGCTCGTGTTCACGAGCACCGGGCAGCCCGTGCGCTGGCGGAACGCCTCCAGGATCTCCCAGTAGAGCGGGTTGTGCTCCTTGCGCACGCTCTGCACGCGGGCCGAGTAGTCGACGTGCGTGACGGCGGGAATCTCCGAGCGCACGACGTTGAGCTTCTCGATGCCCCAGAGGCGATCCTCCTCGGCGGTCATCGCCCGGCGCCGCTTCTTGGCAACGTCGGCCACGAGGAGCATGTACGGGCTCTCCGCGTCCATCTCGAACCACTCCGCGAGGTGCTCGCGCATTACCGAGGGCGCGAACGGACGGAAGCTCTCGCGGAACTTGATCTTGAGGTTCATGACCGACTGCATCTTGGGAGAGCGCGCGTCACCGATGATGCTGCGCCCGCCGAGCGCGCGCGGCCCGAACTCCATGCGGCCCTGGTGCAGCCCCACGACCTTGCCCGCGGCCAGCTCGTCGGCGACGCGGGCGACGAGCGCCTCGCGGTCGAGCTTCGTGAACGGAGCCCCGTGCTGCGTGAGGAAACGCTCGATCGATTCGTCGCTGTCCTTGGGCCCGAGGTAGGCGCCCCGCATTCCGTCCGCGTATTTCGGCAGCACGCCCTTCGTCCGCTTCTCCGGAGGATCCCAGGTCCCCGCGGCCTCGGGGCTCACGCGCGGCTTCCCGAGATAGCGATGCCAGAGCGCGAGCGCGATGCCCACCGCTCCCCCGGCGTCCCCGGCCGCCGGCTGGATGAAGATCTCCTCGAACGGTCCCTCGCGCAGGATGCGGCCGTTCCCCACGCAGTTGAGCGCGACGCCGCCCGCCATGCAGAGGTAGCGGGCGCCGGTCACCTTCTTCGCGAACGCGACCATCTTGAGCATCACCTCTTCGGTGATCTCCTGGATGCTGCGCGCGAGGTCGAGCTCCTTTTGCGTGAGCTTCGTTTCCGGCTCGCGGGGCGGGCCGCCCAGCAGGCGCGAGAACGCGTCGTTCGTCATGCGGAGCGACTGCGCGTAGCCGAAGTAATCCTGGTTCAGGCGGATGCTGCCGTCCTCGGAAATCTCGACGAGCTCTTCCTTGATGAGCCCCACGTACTTCGGCTCGCCGTAGGGCGCGAGGCCCATCACCTTGTACTCGCCGCTGTTCACCTTGAAGCCCGTGTAGTACGTGAACGCGCTGTAGAGGAGCCCGAGGCTGTCGGGAAAGCGCAGCTCGTGGAGCATGGTGAGCTCGTTTCCCTTGCCCATGCCCACGGAGCTGGTCGCCCATTCGCCCACGCCGTCGAGCGTGAGGATCGCGGACTCCTCGAACGGCGAGGGGTAGAACGCGCTCGCCGCGTGGCTCTCGTGGTGATCCCCGAACATGAGCTTCCAGGGGAAGTCCGCTCCGTGCTTCTTCGATTCCTTCTCGTCGGTCACGCCGTCGACCTGGGCCATCGCGGTGCGGAGAAGCTCGGGCATCCAGAGCTTCTCCTTCATCCAGATGGGCATCGCCTTGGTGAACGAAGCGAAGCCGCGGGGCGCGAAATCGAGGTACGTCTCGAGGAGACGTTCGAACTTGGGTAGGGGCTTGTCG
>CAZXSG010000702.1:0-3329 GCA_964643185.1 uncultured Holophagales bacterium | reverse complement strand
GGAGGTCCTGCCACTCGTCCCAGTCGTAGGTCGGGTAGTCGGGCAGCACCGCGCGGACATGGCCAGTGAAGAACAGCGTGAAGCCTCTCTTCACGTCGGTCAACGCGAGGGCCGCGAAGCTGCGGTTCAGGACGAGGACGGGCGACTCCATCGTCATGGAAAAAGGATACGGTAGGAACCCCGAATCAAGAGCCCGCTTCACAAACTTCTCACACGGTGCGAAGCCCGGCACGGGCGGAGCCATATGGGCGCCGAGCTGCTACCGTTCGACCGCGTGCGCATTCTCCTCGTGAGGCTATCGTCCTTCGGCGACGTCCTCTTCACGCTGCCCACGGCCCGCGCCCTCAAGGAGTCGCATCCGGGGTGCGAGCTCGCCTGGGCCATCGAGGCGCCCCTGGCCGGCCTCGTCTCCGGATCCCGATGGGTGGATGCCGTTTTCACCGCGACGACGCGGGCCTGGCGGAAGAGCCCGTTCTCGAGGGACACACGCCGCGAGCTCTCGGCGCTCAGGGAAGGGCTCGATGCGTTCGCCCCCGACCTCGTGGTGGATGCGCAGGGCCTCTTCAAATCGGCCCTCGTGACCTGGCTCGCCCCGTCGGGCCGAAAAGTCGGCTTCGGGTATCGGGCGGCCTCCGAAGCCATCAATGCCCTCGTGACCGATGAGCATGTGACACCGCCCAAAGAAGCCCGCCACGCGGTGGACCGGGCCCTCTCGCTCGCGCGCTTCGTGAGCGGGGACCGGGAATTCAGTCGCGTGCCCGACGTCTCCCATGCCGTCCTCGCGCCCGACGAGGCGGTCGACGGCTTCTGCGCGTGCCTCGGCAGCTCACCGTTCGTGCTCCCCCGGCCGTTCTCTGCGGTTTCCGCGAAGGAGTGGCCCGAAGGCAACGGGCTCGCGCTGGCCGGCCTCCTCGAGACCCACGGGCTTCGCTCCGTGCTGCGCTTCGGCCCCGGCGAGCGGGAGCGGGCCGAGGCGCTCGTGGCGCGCTCCCGAAGCCTGCTTCTCGGCCCCGTCGCGGGCCCTGCGGCAACGGCACGGCTCGCCTCGCGCGCCACCCTTTTCGTCGGCGCCGACACCGGCCCCACCCACCTCGCCGCCGCTGCCGGAACACCCACCGTGGCGCTCTTCGGGCCCACGGATCCGGACCGCTTCGGCCCGATCGGCCCGCGCGTCGCGGTCCTCAGGGCGCGGGCTCCGTACAATGAGGGGAGCGCTTCCATGGCAGCGCTCACAGCCGATGACGTCCTCGCAGCAGCCCGCCCGTTCCTTTCGTGAGTCCGCAGGCGGGGGCGCGCCCCGGAAGCGCGGGTTCCTCGCCGCGCTGATCCTCGGAGGCGCCGCGAGCCTTCCCGCGGCCCCCGCTGCCGAGAGGGTCGTCGTTCTCCCACCGGCCCAGAGGGAGGGTCTGCCCAAGGACAAGCTCGCGGCGGTGCCCTTCCCCTCCGGGGAGACCCTCACGTACACCATCGCCTGGCTGCAGGTCGAAGGGGGCGCGATGACCCTCGAGACGCAGCGAGAGACGACCTCGGATGGCGTTCCGGTCCACCGCATCACGCTCCTGGCCGAATCGAACGACTACGTCGACAAGTTCTATCCCGTTCGCGACCGCTACGAAACGTGGGTGGATGCGCGCGACTTCCAGCCTCTCCGGTTCGAACGGGCGGTCAAGGAGGGGAAGTACGCCTCCCAGGACCTCGAGGAGTTCGACCTCGCCAAGCGGCTGGCGTCCTTCCGGGACGCGAAGACCCCTCTACCCGAGAAATTCCACGACATCATCTCGTCGTTCTACTTCCTGAGGACGCAGACCTTCGAGACCGGCAAGGCCGTGAACATCGACGTCTTCTCGCGCGGGCGGCTCTACAAGGTGGCCGCCCGGGTGCTCGGCCGGGAACGCGTCGAGACCGAGGCCGGGGCGTTCGAGGCCTGGAAGATCCAGCCGGTGATGCGCGAGGCCGAGAGCGAGGAAGACCGCAACAAGGGAAAGCTCTTCCTCTGGTTCTCCGACGACGCGCGGCGGCTCCCCGTCATGGCACGCACGGTCCTGCCCATCGGCTCGGTCACGGCGCGGCTCAAGTCGGTCCGGACGGGCGGATAGGCGCGCTGAAATTCGGCGCGCTGAATTCTTTCCCGCGTCGAGACCGGCCTCCCCTTAGAATCGCGGCATATGGCTGTCAAGCTCGGCGAACTCCTGCTGAAGGCGAAGCTCCTCACTCCCGAGCAGCTCGGTGAAGCGCTCAAGGAGCAGAAGGCTTCAGGCATCAAGCCCGGCGAGGCCCTCATCAAGATGGGCTTCATCACCGAGGACGACATCACGGAGACGCTCTCGGCCCAATTCGGCGTCCCGTCGATCAACCTTGCGCATTTCGAGATCGACCCCGCGATCCTGAAGCTCGTTCCGGCCGACGTCTCGCGCAAGTACAACATCCTGCCCGTCAACAAAACGGGCGCGACGCTGACGATCGCCATGGGCGATCCCACCAACGTGTTCGCCATGGACGACATCAAGTTCATGACGGGCTACAACGTGGAGCCGGTCGTCGCGTCGGAGATGGCGATCCAGCACGCCATCGACCGTTCCTATGGCGCGTCTCACGCCATCGAGCTCAAGAAGGTCATGGAGGAGATGTCCACCGTCGACACGGGGGACACGAATCTCGAGGTCCTCGAGGAGCAGGAACAGGACGCGATCGACCTCGAGAAGCTCGTCGAGGAGGGCGAGGAAGCCCCGGTCGTGAGGCTCGTCAACATCATCCTCACGGACGCCATCAAGCGAGGCGCCTCGGACATCCACGTCGAGCCCTACGAGAAGGAATACCGCGTGAGGTACCGCATCGACGGAATCCTCTACGAGGTGATGAACCCCCCTCCGAAGCTCAAAGACGCCATCAGCTCGCGCATGAAGATCCTCGCGAAGCTGGACATCGCCGAGAAGCGCCTACCCCAGGACGGCCGCATCAAGATCAAGATGAAGCTGGCCAACAAGTTCAAGGAGATCGACTACCGCGTCTCCGTGCTGCCCACGCTCTTCGGCGAGAAGATCGTCTGCCGTCTCCTCGACAAAGACAACCTCATGCTCGACATGACGAAGCTGGGCTTCGAGAGGGACAGTCTCAACCGCTTCGAGAAGGCGATTTTGCGGCCCTGGGGCATGGTCCTCGTCACGGGGCCCACGGGCTCGGGCAAGACGAACACGCTCTACTCCGCGCTCTCGCGCGTCAACACGCCCGAGACGAACATCATGACGGCCGAGGATCCGGTCGAGTTCAACCTGCCCGGCATCAACCAGGTGCAGGTGCGCGACGCGATCGGCCTGAACTTCGCGGCGGCG
>CAZXSG010000701.1:0-3341 GCA_964643185.1 uncultured Holophagales bacterium | reverse complement strand
ACGAGGCCGGCGGGCTTCAAGCGGGCGATGACGTGCGGCTTGCCGAACATCAACGCCGCGGCGTTGGTAGGCTGCGAGCGGTCGCGCAGCAGGCCCAACTCGGCCAGGTAAGCGGCGAGGGCACGCGGCGGGGGACGCCGGCCCGGATTCCGCCGAGCCACCACCCCGCGGAACCATTCCACCGCGCTCGGGTCGAGATCCCGAAGGGTCACTCCTTCGGAGCCCTGCTCGTCGAACGTCTCGTGCGAAGCGTCCCTGAGGAATCGCGCTTCTTCCTCACTCGTGCGACGGTGATCCCCACGCCGGCTCATGGTTCGTCGCGGAGCCCATTGACGGTTTCGAGCATCGGTCGGGAAGCTCCCATGCGCCTCCGCGCCAGCAGGGGCACACCAGTGCGGACCCCTTCGCCGCGTCCCATCCGCGCGGTCAGCTCTGCGTACAGCGCGAGTGAAGCGACGCCTGTGACGGTTTCGATACGCAGGTTGCCGCTCTCGACCGCCTGTTCGAGGGCCGACCGGTGCTCCGGGCGCGAGACTTCTTGCTGTACGTTCTCGGGGACGACGAACTCGAAACCCGGGATCGCTCCGCAAAGGTCGAGACGCCCGACGTGGAGGAGGTTGATCAGCACGTTGGCGTCGGCGATGACGACGCGCCGCCTCGTCATTGAGCTGCGAGGACCCCAAGGGACTCGTCGAAGAGCGCCCCTTCTGAAAGCAGGGCGTCGATCTCGGAGGGATTGAGCCCGACCAGCTTCGACAGCTCATCGAGCTTCGAGCGGGAGATCTCGTCGCGGCGATGCGTCTCGAACGCGAGCGTGAGGAAGCGGTGGCGGAACCGATCGCGCCCCTCGGAATCCTCAATGTCTCCGTAGCCGAGGAGGCTCGCAACCCGCCTACCCTGCCCAGCCTCGTCCAGAGCCCTCAGGCGCTCGAACTCTCCTTCAGTGAGCAGACGGAGATTCCGGAGACGAAACAGGGCGGAGACGCGGCTCACGCCGAAATGCTGGGCGAGTTCGACGACATCGTAGAGCTGCAACGTTTGACTGCCCGGGCGGGTGCGACCTTCGACCTCGGTGCTGGCGCCCCCGTCGAAGAGCTGAGCGTGGGCACGGCTCGGTTTACCCTTGCCGAGGCCGGCGACGAAGGACCGCACTCCCGCTTCAGGCATCAGGAAGCACGCAGCAAAGGAGTTGGCACGCACCTCCGGAAGCTCGTCCCGTTCCGACGTCTTACTGACGTATCCCTGCCGATCTCGATCAGCGACTACGTGGCCGTACTCGTGTGCGAAGGAAAACCTGCGTCGAGTGAATGGGTGCTTCCTGTTCGCTATGACGAAGAGGCCGACACGATCGTCGCTCAGCGTGAAGCCCGAAATATCGGGCGGCAGGTCCACCATCGCGGCACGAACCCCTTGGGTTTCGAGGAGCTCCTCGACATCGGGCAGGGGCGCATTCCCCAGGCCGAGACGCCGTCGTTCCTCGTCGGCAATTCGATTCCCTTGCAGCACGGCGTCCCACCGAGTCCGCGGCGCACTCAGCGGGTACGACGCGACCGCCAACAGATCGCGATCGAGCCCGAGGAGTCGCTCGAGATTGGTGATCTCATGGCCGAGCGCAAGACACTCTCGAAGCCGCTCGAGCACCTCGGGTTGCCGAGTGACTTCGGGTTCGGCACGAAAGAGCGCCGAGAGAGGGTCGCTCTCTCGGAAACTGCCGCCCACGAACTCGCGGATGTCTCTGCCGAAGATGTAGGAGAGCCGATCGAGCTCGATGCTCGAAACCGAGCGCTTGCCCGACTCGATCTGGACGACGCTCGAGCGCGAGAGTCCAACCTCCCTCGCCACATCGTCCTGCGTCATGCGGCATGCCTCGCGCGCTGCTCGAAGTCGCTTTCCGAGGTCTTCAGGGGTCAGGCTGGGCGTCACCACGGGGGCAAGATAGCGATTCAACCTTTAGAATGTCAAGATACGGATTCGATGTTCGAAATCGACGGCCTCTTCGTGTAGGTTCGCTTCCGGCTCCACCAGCAGGGTCGGGTCGAGCGCTGGTCGAATCTCGTCCTCGCTCGTGAAGAGCCACAGGTCTTGCTCTACCTCCCGTTCCATGGCGGCCTTCCGCAACGCGTCGGGATCGAACTCCTTCTTCCGGTCTCCCCCGCCCTCGACCACACCCCAGATGAGCAACGGACCTGGGTGGGTCTTGCGCAGGGCGGCGCGGTAGGATTTGAGCTGGTAGACGGTGTCGGTGAAAGACTGTGCGCCGCTCTTGGCCTCGAGCAGGATTCCGGAGAAGCCGGCTCGGGGCTCTTCGAACGTGACGAGTGCGTCGTAGCGATTCGGAACGTTCACTCCGTGGCGTTCGAGCGCGCGAACGCAGGCGGCGCCCAGGTCTTCATCGGACAGGCTCTTTCCCGCCGGCCCGCCCTGGAGATCGCAGGTGAGGCCGGCAAGACGGACGCCCTTGAACTCGTCGCCGTTCCCCAGGAGGCGCAGCACGCGTGACGGGCCGGCGAGGGCGTCGAGGATCCGGACGACGCAGAGAAGCTCGAAGACCGCCTCCCTCGCGCCGGGGAGAGGCAGGCGATCGATGCTCTCGGGCTCGACCGCCGCTCTGAGGCTCTCGGCGACGACTTCGCGGAGGAGTGGCCAGCGAGAGCGACGTGCGGCCTGTGCCCAGCGATGGAGCTCGCGAAGGGTGGGCTCTCCCGGCTCATCGCGGACCCAGGGCAAGCGCGCCGGGGCTCCCGCTGGAACACCCAGCGCGGCCGTATAGGTTCGCCAGAGGTTCGCCGTGTAGCGGCGCCAGCCTCTGAGGGCCTGCCGCTCGGCGTCGGTGAGACCCGAGGAAGAGGCCCTCACGACGAAGCGCGGCCCGGGCTCCATCGGTTGGTTGAGTGCCGTTCGAACCCAGTCGGTCTCGGCCGCCGGGCTGTCTTCCACGCGCCACTCCGGGCTCAGCGCGGCGTCCAGCCGCCGCGCTTCCCGCTCCGCTTCCATGGTCCGCGCGGCCAGCGGACCGTCCAGGTAGCGGTGCCACTTCCCCTCGAAGATCCACCACGCGAGCGCGCGGTTTTCGAGCACCGCCTCGGACGCGGGCGACGCACCCGCCGTCGTGCCCTTCCCCAGCCGGCCGAGGAGCCAGCCGCGAATCTCGCGTCCCCATTCCTCGGGGCCGCCCGGGGACAGAAGGGTCACTCGATCTCCTTGAACTCGAACAGTCGCTTCTGAATCGCCCTCACGTTCGGGTTGCGACGAGCCGGTCCGAGGCAGAGGCTCACGAGCCTGCGGGCACGGATGGAGTCCGGGGCATCCTCGGAGGCCGTCGCGAGGGCCTGCCCGCCGGA
>CAZXSG010000700.1:0-3342 GCA_964643185.1 uncultured Holophagales bacterium | reverse complement strand
CAGGGGCGTTCCGCCGCCCTCGGGCCCGAGCCTCAACGTCGCGGCCTGCTCCGGATGCCGATAGCGGATTCGCGCGAGGACCCGCAGCTCCGTTTCGCGGGGCGTCTCCACGAAGCTCACGCCGCGGAGAGGAACGGTCGTCTCCGCGAGCGCCTCGCGCGGCCCCACGACGACGCGCGCGTTCTCTGCATCCAGGCTCACGACGTAGAGCGGATCCCCGGTCGCGATGCCGAGGCCGCGGCGCTGCCCCACCGTGAAGTGGTACACGCCGTCGTGCTCTCCCATCGCGCGCCCGTCGACGTGCTCGATCGGCCCGCGCCGGGCGCCGGGAAGCGACGGCAGCGCGAGGCCCAGCGCCCCGGCTTCGCTCCTCACGAACCCCGCGGGTCCCCCCGCGTTCGGCACGAAGCAGACCTCCTGGGAATCGGGCTTGTTCCAGTTCGGCAGGCCCGCCTCACGGGCCATCGCCCGGACCTCGGGCTTCGTGAGCTCGCCGAGCGGAAACCGGGCCCGCTCGAGCTGCGCGGCCGAGAGGTCATACAGGAAATAGGTCTGGTCCTTGGACTCGTCCCGGGCACGGAGGAGCTTCACGCGTCCCGACTCCGGGTCCCTTTCGAGACGCGCGTAGTGGCCCGTGGCCACCGCGTCGCAGCCCAGCCCGGCCGCGCGCTCGAGGAGCGAGCGGAACTTCACCTGCGTGTTGCACGTCGTGCACGGAATCGGAGTTTCACCGGCGAGATACGCGGCGACGAACGGCTTCACCACCGCTTCGGTGAACTGTTGCTCGAGGTTGAGCACGAAATGCGGAATGCCGATCTTCTCGGCCGCGCGCCGCGCCGTCGAGAGGTCGTCCAGCGTGCAGCAGCGCCCCTCGGCGGCGCCGGTGCCGTCCCGGTCGTGATTCCAGAGGTGCATCGACAGCCCCACCACGTCCGCGCCTTCGCGCGCGAGGAGAAGAGCCGCGACGGAGGAATCGACACCTCCGGACATCGCCACCGCGATCCGCATCAGGAAGGCATTGTAGGAACTTCGCGCCCGGGGTCCAGAATCCCTCCATGAAACGCCCTGCAAAGCTCGACCCCGCCGAAATCGAAGGCCGCCTCACCAAAGTTCCGGGCTGGACCCTGAAGAAGGGCGCGCTCTGCCGCACCTTCACGTTCGGGGACTTCTCCGAAGCGTTCGCGTTCATGACCCGCGTCGCCCTGGCCGCCGAGAAGATGGACCATCACCCCGACTGGGAGAACGTCTGGAACAAGGTCACCGTGCGGCTCAATACGCACGATGCGGGCGGACTCACGGTGCTGGATTTCAAGCTCGCGAGCACGATGAGCGCCCTCGCCGGCGTGTAGCACTTCGTGCAACGTGTCTGCCGATAGGCACCCTCCGGGAAGCCGAACGACCGGGGCGTTCCCCAAGAGAGTGACAACCAAGCGGGTTGCACGGTATTCGGCAGACCGATGGGGCCTGGCACGCGGCGTGAAACGTTCTGGGCCATGAGACGTGCCTCCGCCTTCGTCTTCCTGTGCTCGCTGCCCGCCCTCGGCCAGGTCCCCCTGTCGCTCCGCGACGCCGAGGTGCGGGCCCTCGAGAAGAACCACGGTGTCGCGATCGAGCGGGAGTCGTTCCGCATCTCGCGGGATGCCATCGCCCTCGCCGAGGGCTCGGCCTACGACCCCACGTTCCGGCTCGACGCGCGCTACCGGACCCACACCGACCCCGTGAACTCCGTGTTCTCGGGCGCGCCAGCCGATGAGCTCGCGCCCACGCAGAAGGGCGTGGAGTCCTCGGCGCAGATCGCGAAGCTCTTCCCCACCGGAACGCGCGTGTCCGTGTCCACCGCCATCGCGCGGCAGACGACGGACGGCATCTTCACGACGCTCTCGCCGGCCTACACCACCCAGTTCGGCATCGACGTGCGGCAGCCCCTCCTTCGCGGCTTCAGAACCGACGACGCCCGCCGCGCCGTGCGGGTCGCCGGCATCGACAACCAGCGCTCCGCCGCCTCCCTCCGCCGCGTCGTGACCGACACGGTGAGCGACGTGGAGAAGCTTTATTGGACGTATGCCTCGGCCCTCCGCAACGTCGACGTCCGTCAATCGAGCATGGCCCTCGCCGACGAGCAGCGCCGGGACACGGAGGCCAAGATCGAGGCCGGCACGCTCCCCGAGAGCGACCTCTCGCAGTCCACGGCCGAGCTGGAGCGCCGTCGCGGCGAGCTCTACGCGGCCCGCGAGAACGCCCGGCGCGCCGAGCTGGCTCTCAAGACCCTCATGCTCGCGGACCCCGCCGACCCGCTCTGGAACCAGGAGATCGCCCCCAGCGACGAGCCCGCGGCCGCGCCCTTCGAGCCGGATCTCGCCGCCGCGCTCGAGACCGCGAAGGAAAAGCGACCGGAGCTCTCCGCCGCGCGCCTCACCATCGAGCGGCAGGACGTCGACATCGCGCTCGCCGACGACGAGCTGAAGCCCGCGCTCGACGTGGTGGGCTCGTACCAGGGCCGCGGCCTCGCGGGCTCGAAGAACCCGGGTGCGACGTCCTTCAACCCCGGCCAGCCCGTGGTGGTGGCCGAGCCTCTCGACGGCGGCGTGGGCCGCTCCTTCGGCACGCTCTTCGAGAACCGCTTCCCCGACGCGTCCATCGGTCTCTCGCTCTCGATCCCCCTCGGCAACCGCGCCGCACGCGCCAAGGGCGCCATCGCCCGCGCCACGAAGCGGCAGGCGGAGCTCGGGTACGCCCGCGAGGAGCAGCGCATCGCCACCGAGGTGCGCGTCGCGGTGCTCGCGCTGCAGACGGCGCGGCAGCGCATCGAGGCCGCCAACGCCGGGCCCGCCGCGGCCGAAACGCAGTTCGGGGCCGAGAAGGAGCCTTTCACCGCCGGCCCCCCGACCAACTTCTTCGTGCTCACGCGGCAGAACGACCTCGCCGTCGCGCAGCTCACCCGCATCGACGCCCTGGCCGACTACCAGCGCGCCCGGGTGGAGCTCGCCCGGGCCACCGGCTCCCTCCTCGACGATCGCAAGATCGAGGTCGGCGAGAAGAACTGACGCAGCGCCGATGACCCGCTACGGCAACCTCCGTGGGCTTTTCCTGGCGATCCTCACGCTCGGGTTCTGGCTCGTCTCGCTCACGGGCTGCGCCGCGAAGGAAGACCCCACGCGCCTCCACCTCAACGGCCGGCTCGAGGCGCCCACCGTGGACCTCGCGCCCAAGGTGGCCGGACGGGTCGTCACCGTGGCCGTGCGCGAGGGCGATCGCGTCGCCAAGGACGCGCTCCTCGTGACGCTCGACCTCGGCGAGACGGGCCTCGCGCCCGAGCGCGACCGCCAGGCCGTTGGCTCGGCC
>CAZXSG010000699.1:0-3350 GCA_964643185.1 uncultured Holophagales bacterium | reverse complement strand
AGGGTGCTCCGCGGCGCGGGCTTCCCGGATGCCGACGTCGCGACGTCGTTCCCGCAGAGCGCGCGACGCGAGGGCCGTGTGGACCTCGCCATCACGGTGGTGCCGGGCCCGAAGACGGCGTTCGTCTTCGACGGCGACCGGCCACCCGCGAACGCGCGACGCGCGATCACCGAGCTCTACCGCGGAGATTTCTTCGAGCCGGCCACGGTCGAGGAGATGCGGCGAACCACCGAGCGCGCGTTCCGAACGCTCGGGCATCTGGCTCCGGCCGTCACGGTGCTCGTCTCGGCGAACGGCGCCGAGCGGGTCGTCACGGTGACGACGGACGCGGGCCCGAAGACCCCGCTGCCGCCGCCGGTCTTCACGGGCGTCACCGAAGGCGAGGCCGCGGCGCTCGGGCAGCGTTTCCTCGCGCCGGCCGATCGCGCCGAGCTCGCGCTCGGCACGCCCGACGCCGAGCGCCGCCTTCTCGCCGCGCTCCGCGCGCTGGGCTATCCCTTCGCGGCGATCGGCACACGCGAGAGCGGCCCGGACGGCGTCGTCACCGTCGGCCTCGCGACCGGCGGAGTCACCCGCGTCGACAGCCTCGAGGTCACGGGCGTGCCCCCCGAGGAGGCCGCCCGGCTCCTCGCGCTCGTGCCCCTGAAGCCAGGCGCTCCCGCCCGCTCGCGGGACGTGGCCGCGGGCACGCTCGCGATCCAGGACGATCTCCTCGCACGCGGTTTCCCCGAGGCGCGGGTGCGGTCCACGCTGTCGCCCGCGTCCCCCGAGATCCCGCCGCCGCTCGCGATCCGCTACGAGGTGACGGCGGGGCCGGAGCAGCAGCTCGCGGGCGTCCGCTTCGAGGGGTTGAAATCGTCCAGCCGGAGCTTCCTCGAGCGCGTCGCCGGGATGTCCCTCGGATCGCCCTACCGCCAGGAAGACGTGGACGCCGCGCGCTCGCGGCTCTTCGGCACCGGCATCTTCACGAAGGTCACCGGCGAGCGGCGCGATGTTCCGGAAAGCCCGGGCCGGACCGAGGCCGTCTTCACCGTCGAGGAGAAGCCGCGCTTCACGGTGGCCTACGGTGTGAGGGCCGAGAGCGGCGCGGGAGCGGGCTTCGTCCTCGACCTCGTGGACACGAACGCGTTCGGCCGCGCCATCACGGTGGGCCTCCGCGGTCTCTACGAGCCCAAGGACCGCGGCGGGCGTTTCTTCGTGGGGAGCGACGACATCCTCGGCTCGAAGATCACGGCGCAGGCGTTCGTCGAGATGCGGCGCGTCCTCGAGGGCGGCGAGGAGAACGACGACTTCGTGAAGAGCACCACGGAGGCGTCCCTCCAGCTCTCGCGGTTCTTCGGCTCGCGCGTCAACGTGAGGCTCTACGGAAAGTACCGGTTCACGTCGCTGAAAGAGCGCGTGCCCGACCCGTTCTTCCCCGGCCTCTTCGATATCGAGATCACGTATCCCTACGCCGGCACCCAGATCGTCTACGACAGCCGCAAGGACGCGCTGCTCGGCTCCAAGGGCCTCTTCGCGAGCCTCGACCTCTCGGCCACGGGGAGCTTCCTCGGGAGCGACTTCCGCTACACGCGGGCGTTCGGACAGGTCAATTCCTACGTGCCGCTCTTCGAGAAGTCGCGCTTCCCGCTGCTCTGGGCGCAGTCGGTGAGGGCCGGCCTCGCGCGGAGCCCGGCCGGCGAGAGCCTGCTGCCCGACGCCCGCTTCTTCGCGGGCGGCGAGTTCAGCGTGCGCGGCTACGAGCGCGACACGCTGGGGCCCACGGAGGAGCTCGGCGACCTCACGTCGTACGTGGGCGGCCGGAACCTCCTCGTCCTCAACGAGGAGCTGCGCTTCCCGCTCTTCTGGCGGCTCACGGGCGTCGCGTTCTTCGACGCGGCCTCGGTCTTCGATTCCTCGAAGGACTTCTCGACGTACCTCTCGAAGTCTCTGGGCCTCGGCCTCCGCGCGATCACGCCCGTGGGCGTGTTCCGGCTCGACGCGGCCCGTCCTCTCGATCGGAAGGAATCCGAGAAGGCCTACCGGCTCTATTTCGGCTTCGGCAACACGTTCTGAGCCGTTCTGAGCCGTTCCGAGCCACAAGCGCAGAATTCCCCCATGACTCCCGAGGACCCGCTCAAGCGCGCGGAGGCCGCGCCGCTCCCGGGCGGAGCTCCGTCGTCTCCGGCCGTTTCCTGGCCGGTCACGCTCGCCGTCGCGCTCCTCTGGACGACGGCGTTCGCGTTCGCCTCGGCCTCTCACCTGGGCTCGCCCGGAGGAACTGCCGCGTTCGTCCTGGGACTCCTGACGTTCGCCATCCACCTCGGCGTGGCCGTCGTGCTCGCCCGCGCGCGCACGGCGGATCCCGCGCCGCGGTACCTCCTCGCGCTGCTGCCGGTGCTCGGCTTCGTCCAGGGCTCGCCGGGCATGGAGGCCCTCGGTCTCGGCCCCCGGCGGGACATGCTCGGCCTCGGCACGCTCATCGTCGCGATCGCGCTCCAGCCGGGCCTCATCCTCGCGTTCCTGACCGTCTTCCCCTCGCGCGTGAAGCGGGCCCGGCTCCTCACGCTGCTCTCGATCGGCCTCCTCTCGGCGGTGCCGGCCGCCGGCGCGCTGTGGATCCTCGCCTCGCGGGGAGCCCTGGAGCTGGCCCGGAGCGAAACGTACTTCGCGTTCGTGAACGGGGCCGTGCTGCTCTCGAATCTCGTGGCCATCTCGTGGCTCTTCTTCGTGGCGTTCCGGCCCAGCGGCGAGGAGCACGTCAAGGCCCGGCTCGTCGCGTTGCCGACGGCCACGTGGGTCGTGATCCTCGTGATCGTCGACAACCTCGAGCTCGACGAGCGCTGGCACGTCGAGGCGTACTTCACGTTCCTGTCGATCGTGTTCCCCGTCTCCCTGGCCTTCGCCGTCTCGAGGAAGCGGCTCTTCGAGGTGGACCGCCTCGTGCGCAAGGGCACCGCGTACGTGGCCGCCTCGACCGCGCTCCTCGTCGCGTTCGTCCTGGCCGCTCCGGCCGCGACGGCGCTCGTGACGTCCCTCGTCCCCGGGTTCCAGCGTCCGGGCGAGACGGTCACCGCCCTCCTCGCGGCGGCGGCGCTCCTCCTGCTCCAGCCGCTCCGCGCCGCCGCGCAGCGCACGCTCGACCGCCTCTTCTATCGCGACGCGCAGGATCCCTCGGCGATCGTGACCTCGTATCTGGGCGACGCCTCGACGGCCGCGCATCCCGAGGCCGAGGTCGAGGAGCTCGTCGCGCGCATCGAGACCTCGCTGCGCCCGCTCGCCCAGCGCGTGTGGCTGCCGCCCTGGGAAGAACGGCCCGCCTTCCCTTCGCCCCAGCCGCCCAGGGGATCCGGTGACCCCCCCACCGAGCC
>CAZXSG010000698.1:0-3351 GCA_964643185.1 uncultured Holophagales bacterium | reverse complement strand
TTCACTCGAGCCGCCGCCTCCAACCTGAACCCGATGTCCACGGCCGGCGCGGATGTGCCCGGCTTCCCGGTGGGCGAGGACATCACGACGACGCGGGTGTCGCTTTCAGAGACGCATCTGTTCAGCGGTTCTACGATCAACAATCTGCGGGCGGGTTTCTTCCGCAACGTCTTCTTCAGCAACAGCCCGGTGAATCGCACGTCGCCGCGAGAGTTAGGATTCAACTACGACACCACGCTCGATGTCGCTCAGGGCCCGCCATTCTTCATCGTCAGCGGTTACGCCAGCGTGGGCAATCCGGTCACCGGCCCGCGGGACACCACGCAAAATACGTACGAGGTGTACGACTCGCTGTCCCACGTTCGAGGCCGGCACAGCTTCAAGTTCGGCGCCGATTTCCGCCGCAACCAGATCAACATGGCGCAGGGCATCGCTTCCAATGGGTTCTTCGTCTTCGCGCCGTTCCCCATCAGCGATTCATTCGCCAGCTTCCTTGTGGGCTTCCCGGTTGTCTTTTTCCAGGCGGGCGGGGATATGAATCGTGGATTACGGAACGTGGATTTTGCGGCTTACGGGCAGGACGAATGGCGAGTGGACTCGAGGCTCACCATCAACTACGGCGCGCGCTGGGAGGTGAGCACGCCTTACGTCGATATCCGGAAACGGATGAACTCGTGGTCGCCGGGCATGCAATCCGGCGTGGTCCCGAACGCGCCGAAGGGGTTGCTGTTCCCGGGCGATCCGGGGGTGCCAGACGGTATCGCGCCGGTGGACTGGAAGGGGATCATGCCGCGAGTTGGTCTGGCGTGGGATGCGACGGGCGACGGCAAGACCTCCATCCGCGCGGCGTACGGCATCTACTATGACTCGTTCACTAACGGAGTGGGCGCGCCGCTGCAGGCTCCGTTGAGTGCGCTGCCCTGGACACAAGCGCGGCAGCTTTCGGCGCCGATCAACTTCACCGATCCGTGGAATGGCCGGAGTCCTTTTCAGCCGGATTCGTTTCCGCAGCCCACCACGGTGCTAACGATTGAGAACGGCACGCGGCCGCCGTATTCGCAGAACTGGAACTTCGCGGTGCAGCGATCATTGGGCCGAAACTATCTGTTGGACGCGCGCTACATCGGGAACAAGGGGACGCGGCTGCCACGCATGATCGAGGCGAATCCGGCGGTTTACGGGCCGGGGGCGACATCGGGGAATGCGGATCGAAGGCGGATCTACGCCGGCTGCCGCGGGGCGGAGGGGCCGTGCGACTTTGCATCCGTCGGACTGATCACGAATCAGACGAACTCGACGTATCACGCGGCACAGTTGGCGTTGTCCAAGCGATTCAGCCATGGGCTCTCGTTCCTGAGCTCCTACACTTATTCAAAGACGCTCGATTATGTTTCAAGCTTCAACGTCGCGGGCTCGGCTCCGCGGCTGGTGGGGGGCGAGAACGATCTGGCGCAGGATCCCTTCAACCTCAAGGCGGAGCACGGTCCCTCGCTGTTCGATGCGCGGCAACGCTATATCTTTAGCGGCGGGTGGGAGATTCCAGGTCCGAAGAACTCCGGGCGGTGGCTGCTGGGCGGCTGGCAGTTGAACGCAATCGCCAACTTCGCTTCCGGCACGCCGTTCACGATCTACGACAGCGCGAACGTGTCGTTGCAGGGCAGCGCGCCGGAGATTACGGGATTTTACTCAAGCCGGCCGGACGCAATCAGCAATCCCAACGACGGGCCGCGCACCGCGGAACAGTGGATGAGCCGCACTGCTTTCCGGCGTCTGGATCCCATCAACGAGGCGGGGCAGCAGGTGCTCGAGCTGCCGGACGAGAGGGTCTTCAACAACATCCGGAAGTACGGCAACACGACCTCGGCGACGCGGCCGCTCGTGTACGACGAGGCCCGTCGCGGCGGCCGCATCCAGCCGGGCAACCTCGTCTGCTTCACCGCTCTCGGAGCGGGCCTTCACTGGGGTGCAGCGCTCGCCCGGATTTGAATTTGAATTTCCTGGGGGCACCATGGCCGGTGCCCCCAAACCCCCGAAGAGCCAATCGCTGATTTTTTCGGGGTGAACCCAACTATGAATTTCCTGGGGGCACCATGGCCGGTGCCCCCAAACCCCCTCCGAGCCAATCGCTGATTTTTTCGGGGTGAACCCAACTATGGGTTTCGGGCGGGCTCTTCGAAGGCTTCGACCCGGTTCCGGCCCAGCGACTTCGCGCGGTAGAGAGCCGCGTCGGCCCGGCGGAGAAGCTCTCCCGCGTCGGTCACGCCAGGCACGATCGAAGCCACCCCGACGCTCGTCGTGGCGAGGTGGCCCGCGGGTCCGATTCCGGCCTTCTCCACGGCCCGCCGGATTCTCTCGCCTACGGCCCGCGCGCCCTCGGCGTCGGTGCCCGGCAGCACGGCGAGGAACTCCTCGCCGCCCACGCGTCCGAGGAGATCCTCGGTGCGCAAAACGTCCTTCATCGCCGCCGCCGCCGCGACGAGCAGCCGATCCCCCGCGGCGTGTCCCGACGCGTCGTTGACCTCCTTGAAGTGATCGAGGTCCGCCATGGCCACGGAGAACGGCAGGTTCCGGCGCCGCGCGAACGCGATCTCCTCGTTCATCGCCTCGAGAATCCGGCGGCGGTTCGCGAGGCCCGTGAGCTCGTCGGTCACGGCCAGGGACGCGAGCCGCCCGTTCACCCGCCGGAGTTCCTCGGTGCGCTCCCTCACCTCTTTCTCGAGCGCCTCGCGCGCGGCCTCGAGACGCTTCTCGCGAAGCCTCACGACCGTGGCGAGGGCCGTGAGGACGAGCCCGAGCGCGAGCGCCGAGAACGTGATCGTGCGGTAGAAGAGCGGACGGATCCCGAAGGCCGCTCGAGCCGGCGCCCGCGAGACCCGGCCGTCGGCCGTCTCGGCCAGAACCTCGAGCTCGTACCGGCCCGGCCCGAGCCCTCCGTAGGTCGTCTCGTCCTGGCCCGGCGCCGAGCGCACCCAGACGTCGTCGAGGCCGCGCAGCCTGTACCGGAAGCGCACGGAGCCCTCGCTCGTGAAAGACGGCGCGGTGAAACGGAACGAGATCGCTCCGGAACGGGCGGGGAGGAGCCCTTCGGGATAGTCCGAGAGATCGCGGCCGCCCGCCTTCGCGGAGGTGATCACGGCCACCGGATCGGCGGCCCGACGCGGGCGGGGGCGGCCGAGGAACACCGACACTCCCGCCGTCGCGATGAGCACGCGGCCCGTCGAGTCCACGAGAAAACCGTCCTCGTTGCACTCGTTCGCGCCGAGGCCGTCGTGCACGGTGAAGACGTCGATCGCCGACGTCGCCGCGTCGAGCCGGGCGACCCCGTGATTCGTTCCGAACCAGAGCCCCTCC
>CAZXSG010000697.1:0-3352 GCA_964643185.1 uncultured Holophagales bacterium | reverse complement strand
GCGGGGGGGGCGGAGACGGAGGGGAAGTAGGGGGGGCCCGGCTCGGGGGGCGTGAGGGAGGGTCCCAGGCTCATGCCGACCTCCCGGTTGATGGGGCTGCCCAGCGGCATCGGTGGCGTGTACGTGCCATCCACGGCGCCGGGCGCGCGGCTCACGAAGAGCCGCATCTCCTCGCTCGTCTCGGCCTTGCGCGAGAAGATGATCGTCTTTCCGTCGGACAGCCAGGCCGCATCGAAGTCGGCGTCCTTTGAGTTCAGCCCTTTCAGCGCGCGCGTCTTGCCCCAGCTCTCCACGGCTCCCTTCTTCAGGCGCTCGGCGACGTAGAGGTCGTGGAGTCCCAGCCCGCCCCGGCTGTCACTCGCGAAGAGGAGGTACCGGCCGTCGGCACTCACCACGGGCGCCCACTCGTCCTTCGAGCCGTTGATCGAAGGGCCGAGGTTCACGGGCGAGCCATAGAGACCCGCCACAGGATCCAGCGGCACGAAGTAGATGTCGTCTCCACCGGCGCCGCCCGGACGGTTCGAGAAGAAATAGACGCCGCGGCCGTCGGGCGCGAACGAGGGATCGAACTCCTTCGACGGCGTGTTGAACGAGACGGGCGCGGGCGCCGACCACACGCCGTTCGCGAGCGCAGAGCCCCAGATGTCCCAGCCGCCGGGCCCGCCTTCCCAGCCGATCGTGCCCCAGAGCCGGCGCGTGCCGTCGGGGCTCACGGCGAGCCGGACCTCGGGCTTCGAGGTCGAGATGAGGCCCGGCGAGACGACCTCGGGCACGCTGGTGAACGTCACGAGGGGTGGTGCGGCGTGGACGTTGGTCCACGCTCCGATCAGGAGGCTCGCGAGAAGCGTGGATGGGCGCGTGCTCGTCATCGCCGGCCATTCTCGGCGATCCGCTGCCTCCTCGCCTACCTTGCGGCGCCGGATTCGATCGGCAGGCCCGCGCCGACCCAGCCCTGGATTCCGGCGGACATGACCTTCACGTTCTCGTAGCCGAGCTTGCGGGCGCGAAGGGCGGCCTGCGGTGCCTTGCGGCACCACGGGTTGGAACAGTAGAAGACGAGGTTCGCGGAACGGTCTTCCGGAAGATCGGCAGGTCCGTAGTTCGCCGGATCCAGGCTCTTCGCTCCAGGGACATGGCCCTCGGCCCAGCTCTGGGGCGAGTTGACGTCGATCGCCTGGACGGCGCCTTCCCGGAGAAGACGTCGCAGCTCAGCCGGAGAGACCGTCTTCAGCCCCATCAGAAGGGCCATCACGACGGGCCGCCCGCCCTCCGGAGGCCTCGCCGCAGGAGGAGCTCCGAGGCCCACCAGGCGGGGACGAGGACACCCGTGAGAAAGAACGCGAACGTCATCGACGCGGACGACCTCGAGAGCAGGATCGATGCGGCGAGGATCACCGCCGCCCACAGGACCGCGTGCGCGACCAGCAGGCTCCGCCCGTTGCCCGACAGGCTCGCGTCGCGCGCCTCCAGGGCACAGACGGTCTGACGGAACGTGTAGTTCTTCGCCTTCTCCGCCACCAGAGCCTTCGGCGCGCCGATGCGGGCCACGGCCGCCGCGAAGGCCTGCTCGTCGGACATCCCCTCGGCCCGGGCCCGATCGATCTCGCAGTAAAGATGATCGGTCAGCTCGTCGACGCTCTCGCTCCCCTCGCAGCGCCCGGAGCGCACTGTTTGGCTCCACGTATCGACCGCCCTTCTCAGATCGAACATCACGCGCCTCCTTCGAGCTCGTTCAGCATGCCGTGCAGCCTCGCCCAGTGCTCCCGCAGCGTCGCCAGCTCCTCGGCGCCCGAGCGGTGGAGCCGGTAGTACTTTCGCTTGCGACCGCTTTCGGCCACACCCCAGTACGACTGCACCAGCTTGCGCTTCTCGAGCCGGTGGAGGATCGGGTACAGCATGCCGTCGGCCCACTGCATCTCGCCGCCGGAGGACTCGCGGACCTGCTGGATGATGGCGTAGCCGTAGCTGTCGCCCTTCTTCAGGATCGAGAGGATCAGCGGAATCGCCGAGGCGGCGACGAGGTCTTTCGAAAGCGGCGGCACGTGGTTTCCCTCCTCTACCCCTAGAACCGCTACGTATCATACATAGAAGCCCTAGGGATGCAAGGTGGGCCACTCGGATCTGGGCCCGACGACCCGTCGCCCTACTCGGACCGGAGGATCTCCGTTGGGTTCAGGCGCGACGCGCTGCGCGCGGGGATGTAGCAGGCGAGGAGCGCGATCGAGGTCAGCACGAGCGTCGCGCCGGTCAGGACGAGGCCACTGTTCATCTGCATGCCTTCCCAGGCGGCGTTCAGGAGCCGGGAGATGCCGTAAGCCCCGGCGAGCCCGATGGCGGACCCGAGGAACGCGAGCTTCGCTCCCGAAGCCAATACGAGGCGCGTGATGTCTCTGACCTGCGCTCCGAGCGCGAGGCGGATGCCGAACTCGCCCGTGCGCTGGGCCATCGTGCGGGCGATGACGCCGTAGATTCCGAGCGAGGCCAGGCCCAGCCCGAGGAGCGCGATCGACGACAGCATGCTGCTCAGCACCCCGAGCTGGTAGTTCGCGCGGGCGATCGTGGCTCCCGCCGGCTGCAGCCGCCTCACGGGCAGGTCGGCATCGAGCGCCGTCATCGTGGTGCGGATTCCGTCCACCACAGTCGCCGGCGCGACACCGTCGGTGCGCACGGCGATCTCGTTGAACGGCCGGGGCTCCTGCGCGAGCGGCTGATACAGCTGGTACTTCACCGGTCCCGGATTCGGATAGACCGACTGGACGTCGGCCGCGACGCCGACGATCTCGCCCCACTCGAGGCTCTTGCCGCCGGCCCTCGCGATCTTGCGGCCGAGGGGGCTCTCCTTCCCGAAGAGCCCCTGGGCCATCGCCTGGTTGATGATGAAGACCTTCGGGGAATCGAGCGTGTCCCGCGTGCTGAACGCACGGCCCATGAAGATTCGGGTGCCGACCGTCTCGAAGTACCTCGGACTGACCCCGTTGATGTGCGCCGCCGGCTCGCGGCCGGGCTCCGTCACGCGGCCCTCGACGACGTAGCTGCGCGGCTCCGAGAGACCGAAGAACGGCATCGAATACGAGACGCTGGCCGAGGCGACGCCCGGCAGCGCCTCGAGCCGCTCGACGGTGAGCCGCTGGAACTCCGAGATCGCCGTCGCGTCGGGATACGCGCCCGCCGGGAGGAGCATGCGGCCCGAGACGAGGTTGTCGGACTCCCAGCCCTGCCGGCGGTTGTTGATCTCGTGAAGACCGCGCGCGAAGAGAGCCGCGCCGGCGAGGAGCACCATGGCGAGAGCGAACTGTCACACGATGAGGAACTGCCGGAACCACTGGTGGCATCGGTCCGACGTCGTCCCCCG
>CAZXSG010000696.1:0-3354 GCA_964643185.1 uncultured Holophagales bacterium | reverse complement strand
TGGAGATGCCCGCGCCGGTCAGCACCACCGCGTACTCCGACTCGGCGAGGAGCGTTGCCAGTTCCTGCGGGCCATCGGGCATCCGGGCCAGACTACCCGCCGGGCATCCGGGCCGGCCCACTAAGCTCCCGACGATGAGAGCCGACGGACGACGCCCCGACCAGCTGCGCCCGGTGGAGATCCTGCCGGGGTTCGTGGAGACGGCCGGTGGCAGCGCCCTGATCTCGGTGGGCCGCACCCGGGTGATCTGCACGGCCTCGGTCGATGACAACGTGCCGGCCTGGATGCGCGGGCGCGGCAAGGGGTGGGTGACCGCCGAATACGGGATGCTGCCGGCCTCCACCGGCGAGCGCCGTTCCCGCGACCGCGAGGAGACAGGCCCGCTGGCGCAGAGGCGCGTCGATTTCCTCGAGATCCATCTTCGCGATCAGGATCCAGCCCGTATCCGAGATGCTCTCGGTGGCGCAGAGCACGGGCACCCCACGATAGTCGACGCCCTCGACGATTCCGAGTCGTCCGGACACTGCCTGGACGGCCACGACCTCGGTCCGCGAGAGGGGCACGCGGAGCGTGAGCGGAGACGCGGGCCGGTGACGGAGAGGGCTGAGAAAGAGAACGGAGCCGTCCTCCCGCCTCACGAGCAGGCTCTCGGCGGTTTCACTGGGAACCGGCCAGCGCTCCACGGCCGGCAGCAGGCGCTCCCGGGGGTCGAGGTGCAGGAGCAGGAAGCCCGTCACCGTGCCTCCCCGGGCGCGGAGCGCGACGCCGACGTCGAGGTGGACGCGCGCTCCCTCGTCGGTGTACAGGTCCGATGCGACGGCGCCCGTCGTCTTCGAGGCCCGGGTCCTGAGGGCCGCGCCCTGGGCTTGTTGATGCGGAGCCGCGGCGCCGGCGGCGAGGAGCTGACGGCCCGTTTCGTCGAGCAGCTCTGCGGCCTCGTACCGATAGACGCGGACCGCGTTCTCGAGGACCCTGCGGACGCCTTCGAGGGGCGGGTCTCCGGCCGCTTCCACCGCGTGGACCGCGTTCACGCTCTCGGCCAGGACGGTCGCGTCCGCGAGGCGCTCCGTCATCCACGCGGAGATCTCGAGCGTCTTCAGGCGCGCCACGGCGGTGAGCTGCTCGCGCGCGGCATCCCGGAGCGCTTGCCGTCCGTTCACATAGAGGGTCCAGGCGGTGAAGGCCACGGCGGCGACCGTGAGAGCCCCGGCGGCCACGTAGGCCGCGCGACCGTTCGGCTGGGAAAGTGTGCGGGGCGGATGCATGGTCGCTCTCCGCCACCCTACACCCTCGCGGCTCCCTCCGTACCGTCGTCGCCCGGGAAGCTGCAGGCGATGGTTTCCAGCTCGCCGCCTCCCGCGAGGAGCGCGTCGACACAGTCGGCGTCGAAGCTCACGTCCCGGTGACTGTGGAGGTACTCGAGCGAGCGCTCCGTCGTCCAGGGCTCCTTGTAGGGGCGCGGGCTGCGGAGCGCGTCGAAGACGTCGGCCACGCCCACGACTCGGGCCTCGAACGGAATGGCGTCGCCCGAAAGGCCGTGGGGATAGCCCGAGCCGCGGAGCCTCTCGTGGTGGTGGAGGACGATGTTCCGGAGCATGCCCAGGTGCGGCATGTCCTCGAGCGACGTGTCTGCGACGATCTTGTCCACGATCTCGAGCCCCAGCGTCACGTGCTTTTCCATGATCGAGCGTTCGGCGGGCGTGAGCGCCCCGGGCTTGCAGAGGATGGAGTCGGGGATCGCGATCTTGGCGATGTCGTGCGCCGGCGTGAACAGAAAGACGAAGTCCGCCTGGTCGTCCGCCAGACGCGCCGACGGGCGGAGATTCCGGGCGATCAGCCGGGCGTAGTGCGAGACCCGGCAGAGATGGTTCCCCGTCTCCGCGTCGCGAAAGCGCGCGAGAGCCGTCATGAGGTGAAGGGTGGAGCGGAACACGCCGACGCGCTCGAGCCCACGCAGCAGCGATTCCGCGGAGAGCTCGGCCAGGATGCAGATGTGCCGCATCGTCATGGGGCCGAACGCGCCTGGCTCGTCCGAGTCGAACACCAGGAACCCTCGAAGCCCGGCCTGCTGGAAGAACGGGACGACGTAGCTCGAGCCGGATCCTTCCGGCCCGGTCAGGAGGCGGGGCCGGCGCGCTTCGACCACCTCGCACAACCCCGGCAGGTCCCGGAGCGGCGCCCTTTCGGCTGCCAGAGAGACGGGAACGGAGCTGGAGTGCCGGAACAGGGCGAGGCACTCGGTTGCCGGATCGTAGAGCGCGGCCGTGACGCGGCTGACCTCCGGGAACTCGGCCCGGACCCTCTCGTGGAGCTCCACGAGGCGCTGGCACACGGTGGCGCCCTCGAGCCCTTCCGTCGCCATCGGGTTCATCTCGTCCTCGCCTTAGGCAGTCCGCCGGACTGCCCGGACCACTGTAGCAGGCCGCGCTGCTGTAGATTCGCCGCGGGCGAAATGGAACTCGATCCGAAGCGGCTGGCGGCGATCGACGCGATCTTCGACGAGGTCCTGGACGCCGATCCCGGGGAGCGCGGGGCGCTGCTCGACGCGGCCTGCGGGGGCGACGCGGACCTCCGGCGCGAGGTCGAGCACCTGCTCGAGGACGCCGAGGCGGATCCGGGTCCGTTCGACCGGCCTTTGGGCGCCTTCCTGCCCGCCTTCGAGCGGCCGGCCCCCGAGGTTTCGTTCACGGGCGAGAGGCTCGCGCACTACCGGATCCTCTCGTTCGTGGCCGAGGGCGGCATGGGGGAGGTCTACCTCGCCGAGGACGACCGCATGCCGCGCAAGGTGGCCCTCAAGCTCCTGCCGCTGCGCTTCACGCGCGACCCGGGCCGCCTTCAGAGGTTCCGGCTCGAGGCGCGCAGCGCGTCGGCGCTGAACCATCCCGGCATCGTGACGATCTACGAGGTGGGCGAGGCCGAGGGCATCCACTTCATCGCGTCGGAGCTCATCGAGGGCGAGACGCTGCGGCAGGTTCTCGGCCGTGGGCCGCTGCCTGTGGCCGAGGCGACCGACATCGCGCTCCAGGTGGCGGCGGCGCTGGAGGTCGCGCACGCGGCGGGCCTCGTGCACCGCGACATCAAGCCCGAGAACGTGATGCGCCGGGCGGACGGCTTCGTGAAGGTGGTCGACTTCGGCCTCGTCAAGCTCGTGGACGAGGATGCGGCCTCGGCCTCCGTCACCGGCGTGGGCGCCGTGCTCGGCACCGCGCGCTACATGAGCCCCGAGCAGGCCCGCGGCGAGGAGGTCGACTCGCGGACCGACCTCTTCGCGCTCGGCGTGGTGCCGTACGGGCTGCCGTCGGGCCGGGTCCCGTTCCGGAGAGAGGCGTTCGCGGACGGCGTCAGCGCGGGCCG
>CAZXSG010000695.1:0-3354 GCA_964643185.1 uncultured Holophagales bacterium | reverse complement strand
ACCGCGGACCTCGTGACGTACTCGAAGGCGATCGCGAACGGCATGCCGCTCTCGGTGCTCGCGGGCCGCAGGGACGTCATGTCGCTCCTCGAGAAGGACGTCTTCTTCTTCACGACGTTCGGCGGCGAGGCACTCTCTCTCGCGGCCGCGCGGGCCACGCTCACGGTCCTCGCGGCCGAGCGCGTCCCGGCGCGGCTCGCCCGCATGGGCCGCCGCGTGAAGGACGGCAACAACGCGATCGCCTCGCAGCTCGGCCTCGCGAGCATGACGCGTTGCATCGGGCCGGACGCGCGGACGATGATCACGTTCGACCCCTCGGCGGGAAATCCCCTGCACCTGAAGTCCTATGTGCAGCAGGAGCTGATCCGCCGCGGGATCCTCTGGACGGGCTTCCACAACCTGGCCCTCGCGCACGGCGAGCCCGAAGTGGCGATCCTCCTGACGGCCTACGAGGAGGTCCTGCCCCTCCTGAAGGAGGCCGTCGTCACGGGCACCGTCCTCGAGCGGCTGAAGGGTCTTCCCGTCGAGCCCGTGTTCCGCAGGACGACGAGCTTCGACATGCGGCCGAGGCCCGAGGCCCGGCCGTGACCGTGGGCCCCGAGCTGGGTTCCTTCTCCCTCAAAGGCCGCACGGCCATCGTCACCGGCGCCGCGGGCCTCCTCGGCCGGCAGCACGTGGCCGCTCTGGCGGCCGCGGGCGCCACGGTCGTCTGCGCCGACATCGAGCTCGCGGCGATCTCGCCCCTCGCCCGGGAGACCGCGGACCGCTTCGGCACCCGCGTCTTCGCCTGCGCCCTCGACGTCACGAGCCCCGTGAGCGTGACGGCCCTCCGGGACGACGTCCTCGGCGCCTGCGGCGCGATCGACGTCCTCGTGAACAACGCCGCCGTGGACGACAAGTTCGAGAGCCCCCTCGCGGCCGCAGGACTCTCCCGCTTCGAGAGCTATCCCCTGGGCATGTGGCAGCGCCTCCTCGAGGTCAACGTGACCGGCGTGTTCCTTTGCTCCCAGATTCTCGGCACCCCGATGGCCGAGCGGGGCAGCGGCAGCATCGTGAACGTCGCCTCGACGTACGGACTCGTCGGTCCCGATCAGTCACTCTACCAGCTCCCCGACGGCTCTCAGACGTTCTGGAAGTCCGCCGCGTACCCGGCGTCGAAGGGGGCGGTCCTTTCCTTCACCCGGTTTCTCGCCGCCTACTGGGGAGCCCGCGGCGTGCGCGTGAACAGCCTGTCGCCGGGAGGCGTGTCGAACGGCCAGGAGAGCCACTTCAAGGCCGCCTACGCGAAGAAGACGCCGCTCGGACGCATGGCCGATCCCACCGACTACCAGGGCGCCCTCGTGTTCCTCGCGAGCGACGCCTCACGCTACATGACGGGCGCGAACCTCGTCGTCGACGGTGGGTTCACCGCGTGGTGAGCGGGCCCGGCTCGATCCGGCTCGTCCTCACCGACTGTGACGGTGTCCTCACCGACGGCACGGTGTGGGTCTCGGCCACGGGCGAGGAGACCGCGCGGTTCTCGCGCCGCGACGGACTGGGAGTCGCGCTGCTCAGAGAGCGTGGCGTCGACACGGGAATCGTCACCCGCGAGGCGGGCGGCCCCGTCGTCCCCCGGGCGCTCAAGCTCGGCATCGAGGAGCTGCACCTCAGCGCGCTCGACAAGGGCTCCGTCCTGCAGGCGATCGCCGCGAGACGGGGCCTGAGCCTCGCCGAGATCGCCTATCTGGGCGACGACGTCGTCGATCTGCCCGCTCTGTCTCTCGCGGGCCTCGCGGCCTGTCCCTCGGACGCCGACCCGCGGGTCCAGGCGGTCTGCCACTACGTCTGCACCTGCCCGGGAGGCCGGGGCGCCTTCCGCGAGGTCGCCGATCTCATCCTGTCCGTTCCGAGAACCTCCGCCTGACGAAAGAGAAAGGAGCGCCGCATGCCGCTGCATCCCGTGAGGATTCCGAAGACCATCGCGATCGGTGAGCGCGAGATCGGGGACGGCCAGCCCGTCTACGTGATCGCCGAGATCGGCATCAACCACAACGGCTCCCTCGAGATGGCCAGAGCGCTCATCGAGGGCGCGGCCCGCGCCGGCTGCGATGCCGTGAAGTTCCAGAAGCGCACGCCCGAGCTGTGCGTTCCGCGCGATCAGTGGCATCTCGAAAGGGACACGCCGTGGGGCCGGATGACGTACATCGACTACCGCCGCAAGGTGGAGTTCGGCTGGGCCGAGTACAGTGAGATCGACAGGTATTGCAAAGAGCTGGGCATCGCCTGGACGGCCTCCTGCTGGGACGAGCCCTCCGTGGATTTCATGGAGCGCTACGAGCCGCCGTTCTACAAGGCGGCGTCCGCGTCGCTCACCGACCACTCCCTCCTTCGGAGGATGCGGGCCACCGGCCGTCCCCTCATGATCTCGACCGGAATGTCGACGATGCAGGAGATCGAGGAGGCGATCGCCGTCGTGGGGCGCGAGAACCTCCTCGTCGCTCACGCGACCTCGACGTATCCCTGCCCGGCCACCGAGCTGAATCTCCTGATGATCGCGACGCTGAAGCAGCGCTATCCGGGCCTGCCCATCGGCTACTCGGGCCACGAGCCCGGCCTCGCGCCGACCTATGCCGCCGTCGCCCTCGGCGCGTCCTTCGTGGAGCGCCACATCACCCTCGACCGGGCGCTGTGGGGCTCCGATCAGGCGGCCTCGGTGGAGATCGTCGGGCTCGAGCGCCTCGTGCGCGACATCCGCACCGTGGAGTCGGCTCTGGGCGACGGCATCAAGCGCGTGTACGAGAGCGAGCTCTCGGCGCGCAAGAAGCTCCGCCGGGTGACCGACGTCGAGCCCGCCGTGCCGGGCCAGGCGGTCGCGAGCTGACGTGAATGCCATAGAGCTGGGAAGCGCCGCGGCGATTCTCGTCGCGGCGCTTCTGTTTTTCGTCCTCGAGCGCCGCTTCCCCTACAACCGGAGCCAGGTGCGCGAGATGCCTGCCTTCCGGCCGGGCTTCCTCTCGGACCTCGCGCTCTACGGAGCGTTCCAGAGCTGGGTGCTGGGGGTCTTCATCGGACGCGTCATCGAAAGGCTGGACGAGGCCTCCGGGGCCTCGCGGCTCGAGCTCCTTTCCGGCTGGCCGATCCTCCTGCAGCTCCTCTTCTTCGTCGTGACGCACGACCTCTACATCTACCTCTTCCACAGGCTCCAGCACCGCTCGCGGCTCCTGTGGCGGTTCCACGAGGCCCATCACTCGAACACCGAGGTGGACTGGCTGTCGGGCGTGAGGTCGCACCCCGTGGAGATCTTCATCAACCAGACCGTGGAGTTCGCGCCCATCGTGCTCCTCGGGGCCGCTCCGGAAGTGGCCGTGCTGAAGG
>CAZXSG010000694.1:1113-3355 GCA_964643185.1 uncultured Holophagales bacterium | reverse complement strand
ACTTCTCCGAGCCCGAAAGGCCGAGCACCGCGAGGAACTCGCCCTCGGCGACCTCGAGCGACACCTTGTCGAGCGCCTTCACGCCGTTGGGATAGACCTTCGAGACGTTCGAGACGCGGACCGCGATCGTCGCGGTCACTTGGGGGTGGCTCCGGGCGTTCCGCCCTTCGCACCTGCGGCCTTCTTGTCGGCTTCCGCCTTCTCGCGCCGCTTGCGGATCTTCTCCTCCTCGGCCTCGAGGACCTTCTGCACGTCGACGCCCGTCGTCTTGAGCGTGGCGCGGAAGCCGTCGAACACCGCGTCCTCGCAGGGTTTGGCCGCCACGGCCGCGACGAGGTCGAGGTAGGCGCGGAGCCCTTCGGGCGTCGCGATGAAACGCTGCAGCGACGCCTCGAAGCGCTCCCACACGGCCTTCGGGAACCCGGGCCTCACGCAGCAGACGTCGTTCGGAACGGGATCGGTGATGGCGAGGACCCGCACCTGATCGAGGTACGCGAGGCGCTGCTCCTCGGGGAGCCTCTTCATGAGGATGTGCCGCGCGTCGGCCACGAACGTGCGCTCCACCTCGTTCACTTTGCCCGGAGGCGAGTAGAACGCGGCGCCGGCCGCGACCTTGCCGTCCTCGACGGCCTGGACCGAGTTGGGGTGCCCGCCCGCGAACAAAATCTGCGAGGGCTTGATGCCGCGCTTCTGGAGGAGCGCGAGCGGAAAGATGTAGCCCGAGGTCGACGTGGGGTCGGAGAACGAGAACGTCTTGCCGTCCAGCGCGGCGAGGGACGTGATGCCCGAGTCGACGCGCGCGTAGATGCCGCCGTAATAGGCCGCGACGCGGTCCTTCACGGGCGTGTCCGTCTTGAAGATCTGCCGCGTCGCCTCGAGCGTTCCGAAGCGCTCGCCAGAGAGCTCCTTGCGCCCGTCGCCCACGAGATCGTAGGGCCCCGAGAAGACGTGCGCCGAAACGGCCGCGGCCACGGAGCCGGGCTCGTCGAGGAGCCGCGCCACGCCCGCCTTGTCGCTCTCCACGGGAACTTCCTTCCAGCCCGGAGCCCAGCGGTCCAGCTCGGCTTGGATGCTCTTCCGGAGGTCCGGCAGAAGCACTTTGGAGATCGCGACGGGCTGCCCCGCGAGCTTGCGCAGGGCGTCGGGCTCGGACTCACCCGTGCGCGTGACCACGACCGCGTAGCGTTCCACCTCGCGGATCACCTGGAGCTTCGCCTCGGCGCCGTAGCGCGCGTGCGCGATGACGTACGCGAAAGCGGGCACCCAGGCGATGTCGGCCTGCCCGGCGCCGAGAGCCTGGATCACGGCCGCGTAGCTCGTGGGCACCTGTGCCTTCACGACGAGCCCCGCGTCCTTCGCGAGGAAGGCCGCCAGCTCGTTGCCCCGCGTCGCGAGCGTGCCCTGCTCGACGCTGGGCACGAACAGCATGCGGATCACCGGCTGCCCACCCTTCTCGAGACCCCGGCGGCGCGCGAGGCCCACCAGGAACGCCACGAAGAGGAGAGCGACGAAGAGCCAGCCGAAGAGCGGTCCGCGCGAGAAGCTCCTCACGTTCTCTTTCAGGGCTCCCACCTCCACACGGTGCTCTCGGCGTCGATGACGTTATAGGCGAGGAGGCGCCCGTCGAGGGAAAGATCCGCCTGGAGAAAATTGCGGGAGGCGGGAATCCGGTACACGACCCGGGCCTCGCCGCCTCCGGCGGGGATCGCCTTCACGAGACAGAGCCCGTCCTCGTTGTCGAGAAAGAGAATCCACTTTCCATCGCCCGGGGGGAACGGCCTGTAGCCCCGCGGCGCCATCCCCCGCGGCTCCGGAGAACCGCTCGCGGGCACGAGCCCGATCCCCTGGGTCGGGCCTCCTTCGCGATCCCCCGAACAGACGATGGTCCGGCCGCCGGGGAGAGGCCGCGGCTCCCCGAATCCCTCGGGGGTCACCAGGCGGCTCTCCTTCGAGTCGAGATCGAGGACGCCCACGCGCACGCCCTTCCCTTCCTCGATGCGGGCGAACGCGACGCGGCGTCCGTCGTCGAAGAAGTAAGGCCGTATTTCGGCACCCGGCAGCGCGGTGAGCCGCTTGGGAGGCCCCCCCACGGCCGGCGCGCTCCACAGGTCGTAGCTCCCGGCGGAATCGCCGGACCAGACGATCGTTTGTCCGTCGGGGCTGAAAGTCGGATTCCCGTTGCGCGGCCCGGCGCCGGAGGTTCGGCAGCACGCCTTCCGACGGGACTCCACCCCGTCCCCGG
>CAZXSG010000694.1:0-1103 GCA_964643185.1 uncultured Holophagales bacterium | reverse complement strand
GGGGGCGGAACGTCGGATTCTGGTTGGGCGGCCCGGCGCTGGGGATGCGGATTCGCTCCTTCGTCGCGAGGTCCACCAGGTACACGTGGGGTACCTCCTCGTGCGGGAACGTGCAATAGGCGAGCTTCTTGCCATCGGGCGAGAGGGCGGGCCCCCACGCCCCGCCGTCGCGGGTCAGCAGGTGGGGCGCGTCCTGGGTCGTGAAATCGGGCCCGAGCGCCACGCCCCAGATGGACCAGCGCTCCCGATGCACCTCGAACAGCATCGAGCCGTCGGCCGCGTGGCGGGGATACACGTCGGGCCCCGCGCCGGCGGTCACGCGCCGCGGCTCCGCGCCCCCTTTGAGCGGCATCGACCAGAGATTCCGGGTCCCCTTGCGCGCCGACGTGTACACGATCGTGCGACCGTCGGGCGTGAAGTCGCAGCCGTTCGTGCCCAGCCCGTGCGCGTAGGGGTTCTTCTCGTGCGTGAGCTGCACCGGCTCGCCGCCCGCGAGAGGCACCGTCCAGACGTTCACCTCGCTCTGCACGAGGCGCGTCGCGACGAAGGCCACGGTGAGACCGTCGGGCGAGACCCGCGGCGAGGCGAGCCGGAAGCCCTTCTTCTCGGCCAGCAGGCGCGGGCCGGTGCCGTCGGCGTTCGCCACGTAGAGCGCGCTCCGTGAGCTCGAGCGCTTCTCGGCCTTCACGTAGACGATCGTCCGGCCGTCGGGTGTGAAGGCCGCGCCGCCCGCGCCCTGGAGCAGTCTGCGAGGCGCGCCGCCCACCGCGGGCACCGCCCAGAGCTCGTCGCCTTCGGCCGTCTCCTTCGTGTAGACGATCGTCGCGCCGTCGGGCGAGAAGCACGGCTCGGTTTCGTCCTCGGGAGCGTCCGTGCGCCGCACGGGATCGGCGCCGTCGGCCACCACCCAGATGTCGTAGCTCCCCGCCAGATTGCTCGTGAGCGCCACGGCCCGCCCGGTGGGTGAGGGCACGCCCTCGGCCCAGTCGGCACCGGTCGAGCCCGCCACCGGTGTGATGCGCGGAGACGGAAGACCGGCCGGCGTTGGGCGCAGGAAGCGGCCCGCCAGGAGCCCGCACGCGAGAAGCAGCGCGGCCACGAGG
>CAZXSG010000693.1:0-3356 GCA_964643185.1 uncultured Holophagales bacterium | reverse complement strand
GGCTCGCGCTCGTCGTGGGCGTCCCCTTCCTGGGCGTCTGGACGGCTTCCTCGCTCGCCGCGTACCGGAACGGTCCGGTCTGGCTCGTGTGCCTCGCGGGGCTCCTGCTCTTCCCGATCCTGCCCGCCGTGTGGGAGGCGCGGGTCCTCGCGAAGAGGAAGGCGAACCCGAAGGCGCCGAAGCCCGCGCTCGGGATCTTCGAGCGCCTGGTGCTCCGGACGCTCTTCCTCAACATCGTGTTTCTGACCATCCTCGTCGCGGCGGCCCCGGCGGGCGCGTTCGCCGCGCTGCAGACGCGCGGCGACTGGTTCCTCGAGGGCCGCGAGGGACCCGTCGTCGAGAGGCTCCGCGCCACCTTGTTCGACGTGGCGGGCGGGCTCGAGGGTCTCTACGAGAAGACCCGCAAGAACCGATACGTGGAGACGCTCGATCCCGCGTCCCGCGACGTCTCCGGACCCGGGCCCGAGCCCCGCCGCGCAGAGTCGTCTGTTCCGCGAGTCCCCACAGTCGCTACAGTCCCTACAGCTCCCACCGTGCCGGCTCCTGCAGAAGTGCCCGTCACGACGCCGTTCGCGAGCGCTCACTGGCCGCTCGCCCCTTCGCACCACCCGCCCGTCAGCTCCCTCCCGGCCAGCGTCGAGACCTCCATCGAGAGCGTCGCCCGCTACCCCGCCTCGAACGAGCGGGACCCTTGGATGCGCATCAAGGCCCTCCACGACTACGTGGCCGACCGCGTCGCCTACGACGTCCCCGCGTACCGGTCGGGCAGCTTCCCGCCTCAGGATCCCGAGTCGGTGTTCAAGAGCCGCCTCGCCGTCTGCGCGGGCTACGCCCAGCTCCTCGCCGCGCTGGCGAAGGCCGCGGGCGAGGAGGTCGTCGTCGTCACCGGGGACGCTCGGCTCGAGAGCACCGGAGTCACCGGAGAGGGCCACGCGTGGAACGCGGCCCGCATCGACGGCCGATGGATGCTGCTCGACGCCACGTGGAATGCCGGCAGCATCTCGGAGAGGGGCTTCGACAAGAAATACGGCACGGCCTACCTCTTCGTGCCTCCCGAGGTGATCGGCGTGACCCACTTCCCGGAAGACGAGGCCTGGCAGCTCCGGGACGCTCCCCTCTCGCGCGGCGAGTTCTTCCGTCAGCCCGTGCTGCGCGCCGGGTTCTTCTCCGCCGGCCTCACGCTCCTCTCGCCCACGAGGTCGCAGATCGATGCCGAGGGGGAGGTCGTGCTGCGCGTCGCGAACCCTCTCGGCAAGTCGCTGCTCGTGAACGTCGTACCCGAAGCCGGTGGCGGCAAGACGTCCTGCTCCGTGTCGCCGGGCCCGGAGAGCGTCGTCACCTGCGCGCTGCCCGCGCGCGGGCGGTTCGTCGTGAAGATCTTCGCCTCGGGGGATTCGCGGGCCTGGCACCCGCTCGTGGGAGAGCTCTCGGTCCATGCCGGCTGACGGTCCCCGCGCGCCCGAGCACATCATCTGGAAGAAGAAGGCGCCGAAGCCGAAGGCCCAGGCCACTCCGCCCTCGCGCTTCGCGCGTCTCTACCGCGTGCTCGCGGCCGCCGGCTTCTGCGCCGTGCTTTTCCTCGCCTGGATCGCGAGCCCGCGCAGAACATCTCCGGCCGTGGTCTCCGCCAAGGGCGTCCGGCCGCTCGCGCTGCCCGAGGGTTCGGTCGCCACCGGTCTGGCCGCGGGCAAGGACGGTCTCTGGGTCGCGCTCTCGAAGCCGGCGGGGTTTCTCCTGGTTTCCTACACCGCTCCTCATGCGCTCCTCGCACGGGTGGACCTCGAGGACGGCAGCCGTCCGCTCGGGTCCGCGGTCGCGGCGGACGGCTCTCTGTGGGCCACACTCGACGTGACCCACAGGCTGGCGAAGCTCGAGGCGGCCTGGCCCTACGCGCTGACCGTCTTCGGCCCTCAGGACACACAGTCGCGGCCGGCCCGCATCGCGGCGGCCTCGGACGGGGCTCTGTGGTTCACGGACCGCGGGGCCGGCCGCCTCGGCCGCATCGAGGGCGTGCGCCCGCACTCCATGACGGCGACCGTCCTGCCGTCGCCGGGACGCCGTCTGAAGACCGAGGGCTCGACGTTCGGAGTCGCGAGCGCTCCGGATGGCCTTCTGTGGTTCACCCGCGACCTGAAGGGCGAGCTGTGCTCGTTCCGTCCGGGCGCCCTGACCGAGATCCGCTGCCGGCCCCTCGACCTCCCCAAAGGAACGCAGCCCCGCGAGACCGTCGTCTCTCCCGACGGACGCATCTTCTTCACGCTGTCGACTCCCGATCTCGGTATCTGGGAGCCCGCGACCGGACTTCGGATCCTGCCTTTGGCCACGGGAACCGGCGGTGGCCGAGGGATCGCGGCGAGCGCATCGGGCTTCGTCTACGTGACGGGTGCGCGGGAGATCTTCCAGATCGAGTCGCGGACGTCCGGAAACGTGCGGACGTTCACGCTCCCGGCGCCGTTCTTCGCGCCGTCGGCCGTCGCCGTGGCGCCGGACGGCAGCGTGTACTTCGTGGACGGGTCGGCGAAGACGCTGGGCCGTTTCGAGCCCGAAGGGAAGAAACCGCCGGGCTGAGATCATCGAAGAGAAGGCAGTGGCCGGAGCGGCCGCTCTGAAGGGACCCACGATGAAACGCTTTCTCCCCGGTCTCCTCCCTGGAATCGCCCTGACGGCCCTGACGGCCGTGACGTTCCTGGCCGCGTTCCAATCTCGAGCCGAATCCCCGAAGCCCAAGCCTGCGGCGAAGCTCGCGACGTTCGCGGGCGGCTGCTTCTGGTGCATGGAGGGGCCGTTCGACAAGCTCGACGGCGTGTTCGCCACGACCTCCGGGTACACGGGCGGAAAGACGAAAGATCCCACGTACGAAGAGGTCTCATCGGGCTCGACCGGCCACACCGAAGCCGTCCAGATCGCCTACGACCCCACGAAGATCACCTACGAGAAGCTCCTCGACGTGTTCTGGCGCAACATCGATCCGGTCTCGCCGAACGGCCAGTTCTGCGATCGCGGCAACCAGTATCGTCCCGGGGTCTTCGTGCACGACGCCGAGCAGCGCAAGGCGGCTGAGACCTCGCGGGCCGCGCTCGAGAAGAGCGGGCGCTTCGGCGCGAAGATCCCGGTCGAGATCACCGACGCGACGACGTTCTACGCGGCGGAGGAGTACCACCAGAACTACTACGAGAAGAATTCCATCCGCTACAAAGCGTACAAAGTCGGCTCGGGCCGCGAGAATAATCTCGAAGAACTTTGGAAGAAGAACCTCCGCCAGCCGATGCCAGCGGAATAATTAGCGGATCAAACGAAGGTTCTCGAGCACGATGAGTTCGGCTTCGGTCGGCTCGCCGCTCTCGTTGTCGTTATCG
>CAZXSG010000692.1:0-3358 GCA_964643185.1 uncultured Holophagales bacterium | reverse complement strand
GCTGGACCGGCATGCCGCCCGCCAGGACGTGGAGGCGGGGGCCCCAGCGGGGGCGGTGGTTGTCGGAGCGGTCGGCGTTCCAGGGCTAGATGAAGATCCCGCGCAGGTTGTCCATCCCCATGAGCAGCCCGACGACCGCGGCGCTGGTGATGTGCTCGCGGAGCAGGGGCGGCACCTGGGCGTCGTAGAAGTCCCAGGTGGACTCCTGGGCGAAGACGGCCAGCGCGATGACGGCCGTCATCATGAGAATGAGCTGGACGAAGTCGGTCCAGAGGACGGCCAACATCCCCGAGGCCGTGGCGTAGAGCGTGACGGCCAGGAAGCAAACGCCGACGGCCCAGACCGGGGAGAGGCCGGTCGTGAGCGAGAGGATCTTGACCATCGCGAGATGGACCCAGCCCATGATGATGAGGTTGATGGGGAGCGCGAGGTAGAGCGCGCGGAAGCCGCGCAGGAACGTGGCCGGAGCGCCTCCATAGCGGATCTCGGCGAACTCCACGTCGGTGAGCACGTTCGCGCGGTGCCAGAGCCGCGCGTACAGGAAGACCGTGAGCGTGCCGCTCATGACGAAGTTCCACCAGAGCCAGTTCCCGGCGATGCCGTACGTCGCGACGAGGCCGGTCACGACGAGCGGCGTGTCGGCGGCGAACGTCGTCGCGATCATGGCCGCGCCCGCGAGCCACCACGGCGCCTTGCGGCCCGCGACGAAGTATTCCTCGAGCGATTCGCCTCCCTTTTTCATGAAGGCGAGGCCGATGCCGAGCGAGAGCACGAAATACAGCGCGACGATGGCCCAGTCGAGAGGCGCGAGCGGCATCCGGCGGTCTCCTTCTTAGAAGGCACGAGATTAGCGCTCTTTTCCCGCCCTTCGCGGTGGACAGGCCGCAGGAGCGGCGCGATCATCGGCGCCCGCGGAAGGAGGCCAGGAGCAGCGTGCCGGAGGTCGTGTTCGACGGACGGGTTTCCAGCGTCCTCGCTGCCGGCGAGGTGGTGACCGGTCTTCGCACGCCGGGCGTCGAGGGGGCCGTCGAGCGGCTCCTCATTCCGTCGCTCCGCAAGGCCGGGCTCGACGCGGAGTCGGCCCGCAACGCGGCCGTGGCCGTCGTGGCGCGCGAGAAGGCCGGGTCGACGTGCATGGGCATCGTGGCGATCCCGCATGCGCGCGTCCCGGGCCTCAAGCGGATCGTGGGCGGCATGGGCCTCAACGGCGACGGCGTGTACGAGGAGAACGGCGAGATCCGCATCGTCCTCGCGTTCGCGACGCCGGCCTCCGAAGCGGTCGCGCACCTGAAGTTCCTCGCGAAGGTCGCCGAGCTCTTCCGCCTCAAGGACACCGTCGCCCAGCTCCTCGCGGGGACGAGTCCCGAGGCCGTGCTGGAGGCCATCAAGGGACGCGAAAAATGAGAAGGGCCGGGGGCTGACGGAACATCGGGGCCCGCCTTTCCGTTTCAGCTTGGCGAACGGAGGTCCCATGAGGCCGATCCGCCTGGCTTTCACTGCCCTGCTCGCTGCCCTTCTCGCTTCCACGTGCGCTCTCGGGGAAACGAAGCTCCTCAAGGAGGAGATCCCCGCTGGCCCGGGCCAGACGCTGGTCTTCGAGAACCTCGCCGGACGGGTACGGGTGACGGGCGCGCCCGCCGGCCCCATCCGCATCGAGGGGACCGTGCATGCCGAGGATCCCGCGCTCATCGGGGGCGTGATCTTCGAGGTGAAGACCGAGGGCGGGCGCACCGTGGTGCACACCCGCTATCCAACCGAGAGTGTCCGCACGTTCCACTACCCCGATCCGCGCCGCGAGGGCCCCGGATTCGTCTTCGCGTTCGACCTCTCCTCCTCGACGGTCGAGTACCAGGGCCGGCGGGTAACCGTGACGACGGGCCGGAAACGGGGCGAGGAGCTCTACGTCGACGCGATCCTGCGGGTTCCCGCGGGCGTTTCCGTGGAGGTCCAGAACGCGGCCGGCCGGGTCGACAGCCGCGAGATCGCAGGCCCGGTCTCGATCTCGGCAAAGTCGGGGGACGTGGGCGTCTGGGGGAGCGGCGGTGCGGTTCGCATCGACACGGGCAGCGGCGACATCGACGTGGACGACGCCAGGGCCGGGGTCTCGGTGAAGACGGGGTCGGGAGACGTGAAGGTGTCTCACGTGAAGGGCGCCGTCTCGATCGACACGGGCTCGGGCGACGTGAAGCTCGTCGACGTGACCGGCAACGTCAAGACGCACACGGGCTCGGGAACCGTCGTTCTCGAGAAGGTCCGCGGATCGCTGGAGCACGAGAGCGGTTCCGGGGACTTCGTCGCCAGGGACCTGAGGCTGGAAGGCAGGCTTTCCGTCGAGACGGGCAGCGGCGACGTGGAGCTGTCGGGGGATGCGGCGGCGCTCACGAGCGCGCTCGTCGACGTCTCGAGCGGCAACGTGCGCTGGCGGATGGCGGGCGCTCCGGCCCTCGACATCAAGGTCGTGTCCTCGAGCGGAGAGATCGACCTCGATCTCGCGGGGGTCGTCTACGAGAAGCGAAAGGAAGGGAGCGTCGAGGCGCGAACCGGCGAAGGCGGCGTGCCCGTGAAGATCACGACCTCGAGCGGCGACGTCAGACTGTCGAGGTGAACATTCAGCGCGCCGGAGGCGTCCCTCGGACCGGAGGGCTGAGCTCTGCGTTACCGCGGCGACTGTGAGACGAGCGGGCGCGTAACCGGAATCGGGCGTTCTCCGGCGACAGTTGCGCCACAGTCCGGGTGCTAGAGTTTCTTCGCGCGAACGCGATTCGCGAAAGGAACGGGGGCACACCACCGTGACGTCCGGGCCAGGGCCACAAGGACTCTACGATCCGGCGTTCGAGCACGACGCCTGTGGATTCGGGTTCGTCGTCGACGTCGCCGGGCGCCCCTCGCACGACATCCTCCGGAAGGCTCTCCAGGTGCTCGTGAACCTCGAGCACCGCGGCGCGACGGGGAGCGAGGCCGCGACGGGCGACGGCGCCGGCCTGACCGCCCAGATCCCGCACGCCTTTCTCGGCGCGCCAGGACGGGCCGCGGGCCTCGACCTGCCGGCCGCGGGCGACTACGCCGTGGGGATGCTGTTCCTGCCCGTCGACCCTGCGAGCCGCAGGGCCTGCAAACGGAAGCTCGAGGAGATCGCCATCGAGGAAGGCCAGCGCGTGATCGGCTTCCGCGACGTGCCGACCGACGCCGCGACGCTCGGCGCGAGCGCCCGCGCCGCGCAGCCCGCGATCCGCCAGGTGTTCCTGGCGCGCGGTGAGGACACCCCGGCCGGCGACGCGTTCGAGCGGAAGCTCTACGTGATCCGCCGGCTCGTGGAGAAAGCGATATCGCGTTCGGCTCTGCCGGAGCGCGAGCAGTT
>CAZXSG010000691.1:1567-3367 GCA_964643185.1 uncultured Holophagales bacterium | reverse complement strand
CGGCCGATGACATTGTTGTGCCCGATCATGACGAGGTCGTCGATCTTGGTGCCCGCTCCGACGATGGTCGATTCCAGCGCCGCGCGGTCGATGCACGTGTTGGCGCCGATCTCGACGTCCGCGCCGATCTCGACGTTACCCACCTGCGGGATCTTGAGGATGCCCGTCTTCGTGGCGTGGTAGCCGAAACCGTCTGCGCCGAGAACGGTGCCGGAATGCACCTCGACCCGGGCATCGAGCAGCACGCCGTCGTAGAGGACCACGTGAGGATGGAGGAACACGCCCTCACCGAGGCGGCAATCGCGGCCCACCACGGTGTGGGCCTCCAGGATGCAGCCCGCGCCAACCGTGCTGCCCTCACCCACCACGACGAAGGGGCCGATCTCGGCACTCTCGTCGATCGCGGCTCCGGCCACGACGGCGGTGGGATGCACGCCCCGCCGGGCGACCCGCGCCGGATGGAAGATCCGGAGGACGGCGACCAGCGCCAGGACCGGGTCCTTCACCTCCAGGACCGTGCGTCCCGGGAAGCGCGCGGCGGAGCGCGCGAGGAGGGCGCCGGCCCGTGAATCGAGTGCGGCTTTTTCGGCCTTCGCGTCGGCCGCGAAGGAGAGCTCCCCGGGGCCGGCGGCGTGAAGCGCGCGCACGCCCTCGAGGAGCAGCGAGCCGTCCCCGACGAGCGTGGCACCCACTGCCGCCGCGAGGGCGGCAGCGGACTGCGGCTGGGTCATCTCGGCCCTTCCGGCCCTCGTCCCGGGCTCAGTTCTTCTTGGGCTGGGCCACGGGCTTCGCCGGAGCGGCGGCGGCCGGCTTGGCGGCGGGCGCGCCCGTGACGATCTGCGAGTTGAACTTCGCGATCACCTCGTCGGTGATGTCGGCGCCTTCGGTCGCGTAGAGCAACCCGCTCTGGAACTTGTTGAAGACGACCGTGAAGCCCTTCTCCTTCGCGTACGCGTCGATGACGGGCATGATGCGCTTCTCGAGCTCCCCGAGCTCCTTGCGCTGCATGTCTTCGAGCTCGCGCTGAGCGTCATCCTGGAAGCGCTTCAGCTCCACGGCCTTCCCCTGGTAATCCTTCTGGAGCTTTTCCATGGTCTCTTCGGAGAGTGACTTGCCCCCGGACTGGATCTTCTCCTCGAGATCGCGGAGATCCTTCTGGCGCTTGGTGAGCTCGTCCTGCTTCTGCTGCTGGATGCGCTGCACCTTGCCCAGGGTCTCCTTGCCGTACGCGGAGTCCTGCACGATGCGCTGGACCTCGATGACGGCGACGCGGGAGACTTCCTGCTGAGCTTCGGCGGGGGCGGAGATGGCCACCGCGGTGATCGCGGTGACGGCCGTGGCGAATGCGGAGAACGTCCGGTTCATGTTCGAGAGGCTCCTTCTCGTGAAGTGTCGCGTGTGTTCCATGGTTCAGGTTCCCGGGGGCATCTCGGCCGCGCGCGGGCGGCGAAGTCTACATGAACCCGGCTCGCGAATGAGGACCGAGGGACGGCGCGCCGTGCCGGTTCCCCGTGGGGGGCCTGGGGGGATCGAGAAACCCCAGGCTAAAGGCCGGTTCCCCCGTGGGGGGCATCATCTGGACCCTGCTTTGGTGGCTCGTGTTTTCGCTACGCGAAGTCACCGACGATGCGTACGTCAACGGCAACCAGGTCACGTTGTCCTCGCAAGTGACCGGCACCGTCATCGCCGTGTTGGCGGACGACACGCAACGTGTCGCATCGGGGCAGGTGCTGGCGCGGCTCGACCCGACCGATGCGGACCTTGCGCTCGCCAAGGCGCAGAGCACGCTGGCCCAGGCCG